>CANIBB010000001.1:0-73138 GCA_947465575.1 Actinomycetota bacterium
GTTATGGGGACGGCTCAAGCTGCAGGAGTTGCGTTACTTATTGCCGCCAAATCTGGAATTCCAGTCATGATGCATACACCTAGCGAAGTTAAAGCGGCAGTGACTGGTTCAGGCAGGGCAAATAAAGCTCAAGTAGCTGCGATGGTTGTTAAAGTTCTCAATCTAGCTGAAGTTCCAAAACCCGTTGATGCTACTGATGCATTGGCTTTAGCGATTTGTCATATTTGGCGTGGGGGAGCAAGTGCAAAAATTGCTCAAGCTCTGTCCGAGGAAAAATCTAGGATTAGAAAACTGCGTGGCTAAATGATTTCTCTAGTCACAGGGACGGTTCGTTCAATTCATTCTGACCGGCTAATCGTTGAAGTCGGTGGAGTCGGCTTGAGCATTTTAGTAAATGCCCAGACCAGTGCCAGCGTCACGATGGGTGCGCAGGTTCAATTATTTACAACGTTGATTGTCCGAGAAGATGCGCTCACGCTCTTTGGTTTTTTAAGCGATGATGCACGTTCACTATTTGAGCTCGTACAGACCGTTACTGGAATTGGACCGAAAGTCGCGCTCTCAATTTTAGGTGCATTAACACCAGAGGATTTAGGACGCGCGATTGCCACGGAGGATGTAGCTGCTATTGAGCGAGTTCCAGGCATCGGTCGAAAAGGTGCTCAACGAATGATTTTAGAGCTCAAAGGCAAGTTATCCGATCTATCGACCGGAACAACCTATCGTGGCCATGTTCCAGCTTGGCGCGAAGATTTAACTGGCGCACTTATTTCACTTGGCTTCTCACCAAAAGACTCTGATATAGCCATCTCTGCTTTAGTTTCTAGGTTAGCTAGCCAAGAGTTAGATCCAACTACGATTGCGTTGAGTGATTTGCTCAAGGATGCATTAGCAAATGGAAAGAGTTCTCGTGGCTGAAGATCGTGTAGTGGGCTCTGCAATCAAGGGTGAAGAATCAGCGCTCGAACATGCTCTGCGCCCATCAACTCTAAAAGAGTTCATTGGCCAACATCGTGTCCGTGAACAGATAGATGTTCTTCTGTCGGCTGCTCGCCACCGTAAAACTCCAGCCGATCACATTTTATTATCCGGACCTCCTGGACTCGGAAAGACCACGCTAGCGCTAATTCTTGCAAGTGAGATGTCGGCGCCGATTCGCATTACTAGCGGACCAGCAATTACCCATGCTGGAGATTTAGCCGCGATTCTCTCCTCGTTAGTTGAGGGCGAGATTCTATTTTTAGATGAGATTCATCGCCTGCCTCGGCCGGCCGAAGAGCTCTTGTATTTAGCGATGGAGGACTTTCGAGTCGATGTTGTAGTTGGCAAAGGCCCGGGTGCAACGGCGATTCCGCTGCAACTTCCGCACTTCACTTTAGTCGGTGCGACAACGCGAAGCGGGCTCTTAACAAGTCCATTGCGTGATCGCTTTGGCTTTACTGCTCATCTAGATTTTTATACCGATGCCGAACTTGCGCAAGTAATAACTCGGAGTGCGGCTCTCTTGGAGATAAAGATTGCACCAGATGCGATTACGGAAATCTCTGGTCGATCCCGCGGGACTCCTCGAATCGCTAATAGATTATTGCGTCGAGTTCGTGACTATGGCCAAGTCTCGGGCAGTTCTTTGATTTCACTAGCCGATGCCCAGGCAGCACTTGAGATCTATGAGGTAGATGCCTTAGGTCTCGATCGCCTCGATCGCGGGGTCTTAACCGCCCTGGTAGAGCGCTTTAACGGTGGACCCGTGGGACTTTCTACCCTTGCAATCGCAGTTGGCGAAGAGATTGAAACCGTTGAATCCGTTGCCGAGCCATTCCTGGTGAGAAATGGCTTTATGGCTCGAACTCCGCGAGGTCGGGTGGCAACGGCGATGGGTTTTGCCCATATAGGACGAACACCACCTCCTCAACTCGCCTCCCTTTTCGACACACCTGCAATTGATGCCTAGACTCTGCCTCTATGTCTACAACAATTAAACCCGTAAAGATGACTGGCCGTCCCGCCCGTTCATTGGCGATTTTGGCCCTAGTACTCGTGGCAATGCTTGGCCTTGTCTTTGTACAAGGCGCCACGGCAGTTCGTCTTGGCCTTGATCTTCGAGGCGGAACTTCTGTCACGCTCCAACCACGTATCGCCCCCGGTGAGAGTGGAAAAGTAACTAACGAGGCGATCGATCAAGCGGTTTCAATTATTCGCCAACGCGTTAACTCTTTGGGTGTCGCTGAATCTGAAGTTGCCGCACAAGGTAGTGGAACAAATCGTCAGATCGTAATCTCTGTTCCAGGAGATACAGGACGGCGCGTCGTTGAATTAGTTGGTCAGACTGCAGAGCTACGTTTTCGCCAAGTACTTGCAAGTGATTCAGCTTTCGTTGCCGCTGGATCTGCAGCAGTCGATGCTGGATCGGCCGCTACGCCTATAAATGGTATTAGCGCAGAGCTGAATGCAAAGTTTGCAGCGTTGGATTGCACAAAATTAGCAAACCTTAAAGGCACTGGCACGGATGCACCGACTGACACCATTGCAGTCTGTGATCGCGCAGGAACCACGAAATATATTTTAGCTCCAGCCGAAGTTCTGGGCCGTCAAATATCTAAGGCATCGGCTGGAATTGATACTCAAGGCGGAAATGCTTGGTATGTAAGTCTTACATTTAATGGTGAAGGCACTACTGCTTTTGGCGCACTCACCACTCGCGTAACATCTTTGCCCGAGCCCACTAACCAGGTGGCAATTGTTCTTGATGGATTAGTTGTTTCATCACCACGGATTACCGAGCCAATTCCATCTGGAAATGCCCAAATCACTGGAAGCTTCACACAACTTGAGGCACAGGATCTTGCAAATGTTTTGAAATATGGTGCACTGCCACTTGCATTTGATCGTGGCGAAGTACAACAGATCTCACCAACACTTGGCGCAGATCAACTCAATGCCGGTTTAATCGCCGGTGGTCTTGGACTACTCCTCGTATTTCTTTACTCCCTTCTCTACTATCGCGGCCTAGGTCTTGTAACAGTTGGCTCGCTTTTAGTAGCAGGCTCACTCGTCTATCTACTCTTCCTACTTCTTGGAAAGTGGATCGGATTCACATTGACATTGGCGGGCATAGCCGGTGCGATCGTCGCAATCGGTGTTACTGCCGACTCATTTATTATCTACTTTGAGCGTATTCGAGATGAAATCAGAGAGGGCAGAACTCTCAGAACTGCCGTTGAAACTGGCTGGATGCGTGCGCGGCATACGATCCTTATCGCCGACTTTGTCTCCATTATCGCAGCTGTTCTTCTCTACTTCTTTGCAGTCGGTGGCGTTCGCGGCTTTGCCTTCACACTCGGATTAACAACATTGGTAGACCTTATTGTTGTCTTCTCATTTACCAAGCCTCTTGTAACAATTCTTGCCCGATTGAACTTCTACGCTTCGGGACACCCACTTTCTGGCCTCTCAGCCAAAAGCACCGGAACCCTGCCAGTAATAAAGGAGGCATAAGTAAATGTCAAAGCTCTCAGGTATTGGTGGTCGTCTTTACCGCGGTGAAACATCTATCGATTTCATCGGCAGACGCCGTCGTTGGTACTCAATTTCGGCACTCTTCATCTTGCTCTCTATCGCAGCACTATCGCTACAGGGCCTTCACTTAGGTATCGAGTTCAAAGGTGGTTCGTCTTTTACGGTCAATAAAGCTGGTGCATCGATTGAAGATGCACGTGCAGCCGTTGATGCGGTGGGCATTCCGGGAGAGATTATTGTTCAGAATATTGGTACCGATAAGGTCCGTGTTCAGACTTCAGCCCTTGATGCGGCACAAAATAATGCTGTACAAGAC
This sequence comes from Actinomycetota bacterium, assembly GCA_947465575.1. Classification (GTDB taxonomy): domain Bacteria; phylum Actinomycetota; class Actinomycetes; order Nanopelagicales; family Nanopelagicaceae; genus Planktophila. Next base: position 3,833 of record CANIBB010000001.1, read on the forward strand.
GCCTTAGCATCAAAGTTTTCAGTAACAGTCGAATCAATTGATACGCAAATAGTTGGGCCTTCATGGGGTAAAGAGATCACTCGTAAGGCGCTTTATGGCCTCATTGGATTTCTTATCTGCGTAATGCTCTATCTTGCAATGGCCTTTGAACCCAAGATGGCAGTTGCGGCAATTGTGGCAGTTGTACACGATGTTTTTATCACCGTAGGAATCTATGCCCTCGTCGGCTTTGATGTCACCCCTGCAACGGTGATTGGGTTCTTAACGATTCTTGGTTACTCGCTCTATGACACCGTTGTGGTCTTCGACAAGATTCGCGAAAATACTCGCACGATCACCGCCAGTTCAAAGAGTACGTATTCACAAGCTACGAATTTGGCTGTAAATCAGACAATTGTTAGATCATTTAATACATCTCTTATCGCACTGCTGCCAGTTGGATCCATTTTGTTTGTAGGTGCCGGACTTCTTGGCGCCGGAACACTTAAAGATCTCTCGCTAGCACTCTTCATTGGTCTAGCCGTTGGTACGTACTCATCGGTCTTTATTGCACCGCCAGTGCTTGCTCAACTTCGCGAAAAAGAGCCTGCGATGATCGCACTTGCAAAGCGCGTCAATGGACGTGGACCAGGCACACTGACCGCAAGTCCAGTAGCAGCGGCGGTAGCTCATGCTCCGGGTCAAGTACGCGGACCACGCAATCAACCAAAGCGCAAAGGCCGCAAGTAGGCAGTTAACGTGGATACTTTGATTGCACCAGTAATTAGTGCGCTCAAGGAAAATCACGCCACAAGCAAGGGCGAAGATGTTGAACGGGCTTTTCTTATCGCCGAAAAAGCCCATGAAGGACAGCTCCGTAAATCGGGGGAGCGCTATATAACTCACCCAGTTGCTGTGGCTCAGATTTTGGCCGAGCTTGGCCTTAATACTGAAACAGTAATAGCTGCTCTATTGCACGATACCGTTGAAGATACGCCCTACTCTTTGAAAGAGCTTCGTCGAGATTTTGGCGATGAGGTTGCAAATCTCGTTGATGGCGTAACCAAACTAGACAAACTTACATATGGCCCAACGGCTGAGGCAGAGACTGTCCGCAAAATGGTCATCGCAATGTCGCGTGATATTCGAGTCCTCGTAATAAAACTTGCCGATAGATTGCATAATGCGCGAACATGGAAATACGTCACCCACGAGAGCGCTGAACGCAAAGCGCGAGAGACGTTAGATATCTATGCTCCCTTGGCTCACCGCCTGGGTATGAACGCAATTAAATGGGAGCTTGAAGATCTATCTTTTGAGATTCTAGAGCCAAAGAAGTTCGAAGAGATTTCACGGTTGGTTGCAGAGCGTTCACCTTCACGCGATTCTTTGACTAAGCAAGTGATCGAAACGGTAACTCAGGATCTAGCTAAGGATGAGATTCATGCGACCGTCACGGGACGTCAAAAACACTACTTCTCGGTCTATCAAAAAATGGTGGTGCGAGGCCGAGAGTTTAATGAGATTTACGATCTCGTCGGAATTCGCGTGTTAGTTGATGATGTTCGCGATTGCTACGCCGTTCTTGGCTCGATTCACGCACGTTGGAGTCCGGTGCCAGGACGATTTAAAGATTATATAGCGATGCCAAAATTCAATCTGTATCAATCGCTCCACACAACGGTTATTGGTCCAACTGGTAAAGCAATTGAGATTCAAATTCGTACATTTGATATGCATTCACGTGCTGAATTTGGTATCGCTGCCCACTGGAAATATAAGCAGGGCCATGAAAACAACGAAACTTCTCCTGAGATGTTGTGGCTGCGACAGTTACACGAGTGGCAGAAGGAGACCGAGGATCCATCTGAGTTCTTAGAAGCTCTTCGCTTTGATTTGGGTTCGCCAGAAGTATTTGTATTTACGCCTAAGGGGAGTGTTGTGGCTCTGCCTGCAGGTTCAACACCGGTCGATTTCGCCTTCTCAGTTCATACCGATGTTGGAATCCGCTGCGCAGGTGCCAAAGTAAATGGCCGTTTAGTCCCACTTGAATCACGTTTGAGTAATGGCGATGTTGTTGAGATCGTGACGAATAAGAGCGAACATGCGGGGCCGAGCCGGGATTGGCTTAACTTTGTTCAAAGTCCAAGGGCGCGATCAAAGATTAAAGCCTGGTTTAGTAAGGAGCGTCGTGAAGAGGCGATCGATGCCGGGCGTGAGTCGATTGCACGTCAGATGCGCAAGGCTGGTCTTCCGTTGCAGAAAATATTTGCGGGCCACTCACTTCTCGAGTTAGCTCACGATCTGCATTACTCCGATATCGAATCTCTGTATTCGGCAGTAGGTGATGGCCATGTTTCCGCCGCTTCGATTATTGATAAGTTAGTTGTGGCCCTCGGTGGTGATGATTCGCATCCAGAGCCAACGATGGATGTGCTACCAACGCGAGCGCCTACCTTGCGACGCTCAAGTAACGCCGTTGATGTAGAGGGTGCAGATGATGTATTAGTAAAGCTTGCTCGCTGCTGTACTCCCGTTCCAGGTGATCAGATTATGGGCTTTATTACTAAGGGCAGTGGAGTTTCAATTCATCGCAGCGACTGCGTCAATGCCGATGACTTGCTCACTAATCAATCGGACCGTGTAGTCAAAGTTACCTGGAGAATCGGTGCGGGCTCTATCTTCCTGGTAAACATTCAAGTTGAGGCTCTGGACAGAGCATCGCTATTGGCCGACGTTACTCGCACACTATCTGATCAGCATGTAAATATATTGAGCGCCTCAGTGAGTACATCTAAGGATCGCACTGCCTTCTCGCGCTTTACTTTTGAGATGGCCGATGCAACGCATTTAGATGCAGTCCTAGGTGCCGTGCGCAATATCGAAGGCGTCTATGACGTCTATCGAACAACTAATAATTGAATTAGCTGAACTCAGCCAAACTCTTTTCCGCCTCGGCTAGCCATACTTTTCTAGCAGCTGCAGATTCGAGAGCCTCGGTCGCCTTTTTAGCATTCCCCGCGGCCTGTGATTTTGCAGCTACCTTTTCGTAGTTTTCGATCGAGTCGCTCAGTTGCTTAACAACCTCTTCGGCGCGGGCTTTGGCTGCAGGGTCACTCTTGCGCCAATGCGCAGCCTCTGCCTCTTTGATAACGCTCTCAACTGCGTGCACTCGAGCATCTAGGGATGTGCGCTTATCGCGGTGAGTCATCCCGATTTTGCTCCAACTATTCATATGCTCGCGCAAGGCCTTCTTTGCCTCTTCGAGATTTGTCACTGGCAGCAAGGCTTCAATTAAGATAACGAGCTCTTCGCGTTTAATCAGATTAGTTGCCATCGTGACATCGCGTTTTTCTAAATCAGCGTTCTTAGCAGTGAAGAACTGATCTTGTGCGGCTTTAAATCTCGCCCACATCTTTGCATCATCACTTGGCTTGCCACGTCCTGAAGCTTTCCAAGCATCCATAAGCGATTTGAAACGCTTGGCAGTCGGTACCCATTCAGTAGAAGTTGCAAGTGATTCAGCTTCAGTAATGATTGCCTTCTTAGCATCCGAGACAACACTCTGCACGGCCTCAAGGGCGGCAAAATGTGTACGACGGCGCTTATCAAACTTATTTCGAGATGAGGAGAATCTCTTCCAGAGATCGGCATCTGCCTTCTTATCGAGGCGCGGAGCTGACTTCCACTCATCGAGCAAAACCTTTAAGCGATCACCGGTAACTTTCCATGACTCTGACTGAGCTAATGATTCGGCCTCAGCAACTATCTTTTCCTTCTCAATTAAAATCTGTTCAAGGCGTGCTTTCTTTGCCGCCGTTTCAGCAGCCTTCTTTGCCTCGTATGCCTCGCGGTGGCCTTCGATAAGAGGCTCAATCTGCTCGACCGAGGCCGATAATGCATCCAAGTCGCCAACGGCATTGAGCTCTCTGACTTGATCGCGAAGTTTCTTTACCGCGATGTAGGCATCAGATGGGACAAGTGCGCCACTTTTAATTCGAGCGGCAAGTAGTGCGACCTCTGCGGCGAGCATTTCAAATTTGCGTACAAAGTATGCAAGGGCCTCTTCGGCGCTCTTGCCAGGATATGAGCCAACGGGTTTTTCTCCGCTAGATGTGCGGACGTAAACGGTGCCATCGTCGGCGACGCGTCCAAAGGCTGCAGGATCTCCAATCAGGGCGCTGGCCGCTGATGCTTGTGGTGCTGGATTAATATCGGTCATGGTGGTGATCCTTTCAGCGCGTTGTTCATTATGAACGTCGCTATGTATGTCGTGGGTGCGTTCGAGGGTTAGTTCGAATGCAGCGGAATTGAGCGTTTAGGTAGGGTAAAAGGTACCCTGTCCCTGCCTCATAGCGTCAATCGCCTATGACGCACGAGAAAAGCGGAGGTATGCAGATGCTTGTCGCCTCTTTCGCAGCCCCCATGTTTGCCACCAACTGCTGGGTAATAGCTACCCAGGCCGGCTCCGAATGCGTCGTAGTAGATCCTGGGATGCCCGATGTCTCTGATCAACTATCGGCGATTCTCAATGAGTTCAGGCTCAAGCCAGTGGCGGTTATCGCAACCCATGGCCACTTAGACCACACCTTTTCCATCACCCCAATCGCCGATGGATATTCAATTCCGGCATATATCCACAGCGCCGATAGGTTGGCGCTGTGCCACCCCGAACGAGTTTTGAGCCCAGAATTTGCTGCGACATTGGAGGGCATGGAGTTTATTGAGCCAAAGGATGTAAGAGAATTACGCAATGGTGAGCTTCTTGAACTCGTTGGCCTTAACTTTAAGGCTATCCACGCTCCAGGTCACACCGCTGGTTCGCTGATGTTCGAAGTTTCAGATGAGCTCTTGATTAGCGGAGATGTTCTCTTTGCTGGCTCCATTGGACGTACCGATCAACCAACGGGCTCATCGAAAGATATGGAACAGACTCTGCGCAAAAAAATTCTTCCACTCGGGGACCATTTGCGAGTCCTTCCTGGCCATGGACCAGAGACAACGATTGCACGAGAGCGAAAAAATAATCCGTTTCTTACCGCTCTTAAAGGTCGTTACTAATGTCTGCACAAAAGTTTCAAGCCCCAAAGGGAGTCAGCGAATATTTTCCGCCGCGTTCAAAGTTATTTGAGTTCGTACGAGAGTGCCTGATTGCACCGGCACGCTTAGCGGGCTATCAATTAATGGAGTTACCGGTATTTGAGGATACTGAGCTTTTTAAGCGTGGAGTAGGGGAGTCGACAGACGTAGTCTCCAAAGAGATGTACACATTCACCGATCGTGGTGATCGTTCAATCACGCTTCGCCCCGAAGGAACTGCTGGAGCAATGCGCGCAGTTATCGAACATGGATTAGATCGCGGCCAGTTACCGGTAAAGATTTGGTATTCAGGTGCCTACTTCCGTGCCGAACGTCCGCAAGCGGGGCGCTATCGACAGTTCTATCAAGTTGGAATTGAGGCGATTGGACTCGATGACCCAGCAATCGATGCTGAAGTAATAGCAATCGCAGATGCCGGTTTTAAAGCTATCGGTTTGAAGAAGTATCGATTGGAGTTAACCTCTCTGGGAGATAGCCAATCGCGTGCTGCTCACCGCGTTGATTTACTAAAGTTTATTGCAACACTTGATTTAGATGATGCAACAGCTGTACGTGCGCAGGTCAATCCACTTCGACTCTTTGATGATAAGCGCGAAGAGATGAAAAAAGCGATGTCGAAGGCTCCATTACTGATGGATTATTTAAGCGATGAATCACGCGCACACTTTGAAGCCGTTAAGGGTTACTTAGATGCTTTAGGAATTTCCTATCAACTCAATCCTCACATGGTGCGCGGTCTGGATTATTACACCGGCACGACCTTCGAGTTCATTCACGATGGCCTCGGTGCGCAATCTGGAATTGGCGGCGGGGGTCGATATGACGGCCTCATGCAGGAGTTGGGAGGCCAAGAGCTTTCAGGTATTGGATTTGGTCTTGGTGTTGATCGAGCACTGCTTGCAGCCGAGTTTGAAGGCGTTCTCGCCCAGGATGGTTTTGTATCTGACCTCTTCGTCATTCCACTTGGAGACGCGGCAATGGTGGAGAGTTTAAAAATCGCAACGGCACTACGTTTAGCAGGCAAGCGTGTTGAGATCGCATTTGGGTCTCGTGCTTTAAAGGCTTCGATGAAGGCGGCCGATAAAAGTGGTGCCCGTTACGTAATTGTTCTTGGCGATGAAGAGATGGCGAGCCAGAGCGTAGAGCTTAAAAACATGAACTCCGGTGTATCCACATCGGTTAGGATTGACTCCTTAATCAACGCACTGTAGAAAGCGAAACCACACTCACTATGTTAAGAAGTCATGAAGCAGGCACTTTACGTAAATCTGACGCTGGAAAAACTGTCACTTTGGCAGGTTGGGTCTCAAGGCGTCGAGATCATGGTGGAGTTGCCTTTATCGACCTTCGCGATGCTTCAGGCTCAGTTCAGGTTGTTATCCGCGATGAAAAGATCGCAGGAGCCCTTCGCGCTGAGTGGTGCTTATTAATTACTGGTGAGGTAATGGCACGCCCTGCGGGCAATGAAAATACGAATATTCCTACGGGTGAGATCGAGATTATGGGCGACACTGTAGTTGTACTGAGCGAGTCTGCGCCTCTGCCATTTCCAGTCGATAGTGGAAATGATTCAGATATCAGCGAAGAGGTTCGCCTCAAGTATCGCTACTTAGATTTGCGTCGTGAGAAGCCAGCTGCAAATCTTCGGCTTCGCTCCAAGGTCACATCTACTATCCGTAGAGTCATGGAAGATGAAGCATTCCTAGAAATTGAAACACCGTACTTAACCCGCTCCACCCCAGAAGGTGCACGCGACTTTTTAGTCCCAGTACGTTTGCAGCCAGGCAGCTGGTATGCCCTTCCTCAATCGCCGCAGCTTTTTAAACAGCTATTAATGGTTGCAGGTATGGAAAAGTACTATCAAATCGCACGCTGCTTTCGCGATGAGGATTTTCGTGCCGATCGTCAGCCAGAGTTCACGCAGTTAGATATTGAGATGTCCTTTATCGATCAAGAGGATATTTTAGCTGTTGCTGAAAAAATCGTTGCAAAGATCTGGCAAGAGGCAGTTGGCTACACAATTCCACTGCCACTTGCACGCATGACCTATGCCGATGCGATGGCTCGATTTGGTTCTGATAAGCCAGATCTGCGTTTTTCTAATGAGCTCTCCGAGCAGACTTCATATTTTGCGGATACCACCTTCAGAGTTTTTCAAGCACCATATGTTGGCGCAGTTGTCATGCCAGGGGGAGCGGGCTCACCACGTCGCGAACTTGATGCGTGGCAAGATTGGGCAAAGGCACGAGGTGCAAAAGGCTTGGCTTATATTCTTATAAACGAAGATTCATCTCTGGGTGGACCTGTTGCTAAAAACTTAAGCGAGAGCGAGTGCGCAGGCATCGCTGCGGCAACGGGTGCAAAACCCGGAGATGCAATATTTTTCGCCGCGGGAGAGCGCAGTGCCTCGCTGAACTTACTTGGGGCCGTTCGTCTTGAGATTGGCAAACGTTGCGGATTAATTAATCAAGGCGCTTGGGAGTTTTTGTGGGTCGTTGACGCACCAATGTTTGAACCGACCGACAACGGCGGTTGGACTGCGGTGCACCATCCATTCACAGGTCCTAAGCCAGAGTTTGCGACTAGCTTTGCCAGTGATCCAGGCAACGCCTTGGCCTATGCCTACGATATTGTTTTAAATGGCACCGAACTCGGCGGAGGCTCGATTCGTATTCATGATCAGAAAATGCAAAAGGATGTCTTCCGCGTCATTGGGTTAAGCGATGAAGAGGCGGTTTCAAAATTTGGTTTCTTACTGGAGGCCTTTAACTACGGTCCACCTCCGCATGGCGGAATCGCCCTTGGCCTTGACCGTGTCTGCGCACTTCTGACCGGCTCTGATTCGATTCGCGAAGTTATCGCTTTTCCTAAAACCGCTAGCGGTGGGGATCCACTAACTGGCGCACCAACACCGATAACTACGGCACAGCGCAAGGAGAGCGGAATCGATGGCTCACCTAAGAACTCGCCTCAGGTAGACTAAAGCCATGGGACCAGGTGGAATTGCAACGATTATTGCATCGTGTGGGCTTTTTATTATCGCCATCGCGATTAGTTATGTCGTAATACGAGTAGGTCGCTTTATTGATGAGGCGAAGGTTTCCCTCAAATCACTCACCGATGAGACAGCCCCACTTATTGAAGAGGTTCACACGACTGTAACTTTAGTAAATGGTCCGTTGAAGAGTATTAACCGCATAACAAAAAATGCCGAAGATATCTCTGAGAAGGTAAGCGATGCAACTAGTTCATTTATGAATAAGAACGGTTCGGCCGTTAAAGTCGCAGCCGCGCTTTTAACTGCTGCCTCAAAGAACAAATCGCGCTCTAAGAAGAAGGCTGAGTGATCTCAGTACGTGGAATCCGCCGAGATCCGCGCGCGCTGGCTGCGCTTCTTTGAATCAGATAATCGCCAGGGTTTAACGCACACCGTTGTTCCTTCGGCCTCTCTGATCGCCGATGATCCCAATCTCTTACTCGTTAACGCAGGAATGGTTCCATTCAAACCCTATTTCTTAGGTGAAGTAACTCCACCTTTTAAGCGTGCAACCTCGGTACAAAAATGCGTTCGAACTTTAGATATCGATGAAGTTGGAAAGACAACACGTCATGCCTCATTTTTTCAAATGTGTGGAAATTTCTCGTTCGGTGATTACTTTAAAGAGGGTGCGATTGCACTTGCTTGGGAGCTGCTCACACGTCCAATTAACGATGGTGGTTACGGATTAGCTGAAGATAGATTATGGATAACTGTCTTTCTTGATGATGATGAAGCGGCAAATATCTGGCATGAAAAAATCGGCGTACCAAAAGAGCGTATCCAGCGAATGGGCATGGGAGATAATTTCTGGTCCATGGGTGTGCCAGGACCGTGCGGTCCATGCTCTGAGATTTATTATGATCGAGGACCAGCATATGGAAAAGACGGTGGACCAATCGCCGATGAGAATCGCTACATGGAGGTATGGAACTTAGTCTTCATGCAAAATGAGCGAGGTGTCGGTAGCGGTAAAGATGATTTCCCAATTCTGGGTGAGCTTCCAGCAAAGAGTATTGATACGGGTCTTGGACTTGAAAGAATGGCCGCGCTTTTGCAGGGCGTAGAAAACATCTATGAAATCGATACAACCATGCAGATATTAAACAAGGCCTGCGAATTAACTGGCGTGGCATATGGCGCATCCCAAAAATCTGATATTTCTCTGCGTGTTATTGCAGATCATGCACGAACCTCGGCGATGCTCATTGGCGATGGCGTGACCCCAGGCAATGAGGGTCGTGGATATGTTCTTCGACGCATGATGCGTAGAACGATTCGCAATATGCGCCTTCTGGGGTCGATGGATCCGATCATGTCAGAGCTAACTGTTGCCGCGATCGGCGCAATGGGTCCACAGTATCCAGAGTTAGTAAGTGATAAGAAGAGAATTTTGTCAGTCAGTGTTTCTGAGGAAGAGAGTTTCCTTCAGACTTTAAAAAGCGGAACAAGTATTTTCGATGTTGCAAGCGCATCATTAAAGAAGAGCAAGAGTTCAATACTGCCTGGTGCAGAGGCCTTCAAGCTTCATGACACGTATGGCTTTCCCTTTGATTTGACGCTGGAAATGGCGCGAGAAGAGGGCCTTGAGGTCGATGAAGAGGGTTTCAGAAGGTTAATGACAGAGCAGAAGGATCGCGCGAAGGCCGATTCGCGTGCAAAGAAGAGTGGACACACAGATGTGAGTGAGTATCGCGTAATTGCCGACAAGAACGGTAAGAGTGAGTTCTGTGGCTATACATCGACCACGTCAGAGTCGACCATCACCGGAATATTGCTTGACGGAGTTTCAAGTAAGAGTGCGAGCGAAGGCGATGAAGTAGAGATTATTTTGAATCGTACGCCTTTTTATGCCGAGGGCGGCGGACAGTTAGCTGACGGCGGAAAAATCACTCTCGGCAATGGTGCGATGGTTGAGATTGACGATGTTCAGACTCCTGTTCCTGGAGTTTTTGTTCATCGCGGACGTGTAGTCCAAGGGGGCGTTGAACTTGGCGATGAGGTACTTGCCGCCATTGACGTCGAGCGTCGCGAGGCAATCTCTCGCGCACATACTGCGACACATATGGTTCATAAAGCCTTCCGTGAAATATTAGGTGAGACTGCAACTCAAGCTGGTTCAGAGAACTCACCTGGGCGCTTTCGTTTTGATTTCCCATCAACCGGAGCCGTGCCAGATAGCGTCATTAACGATGTCGAATCTCGTGTCAATACCCTGTTGCTAGATAACTTAGAGGTCACTGCCGAAACAATGTCACAGGCGCAAGCTAAAGAGTTAGGCGCAATGGCGCTCTTTGGCGAAAAGTATGGCGACCAAGTAAGAGTTGTGAGCGTTGGTGATTGGGCGCGTGAATTGTGCGGGGGAACCCACGTTAAACGCTCTGGTCAATTAGGTGTTGTTAAGTTACTGAGCGAATCGTCAATCGGAGCGGGAGTGCGTAGAGTCGAAGCACTCGTTGGTGTAGATGCGTACAAATTTCTAGCTCGTGAACACATTCTCCTTAACTCTCTGACATCGATTATTAAAGGGGCACGAGTAGAGGAGTTACCAGAGCGAATTTCAGATCTACTCCTTAAAATTCGAGATATTGAAAAAGAGCTTGGTGCTGTGCGCTCGAACGCTGCCTTTGCTCAAGTTGATTCGATCGCTAAGAGTGCGGTTGTAATCAATGGAGTCACAACTATTCTCGCCCTGCTCGCTGATGGGATTTCAGGTGATGATTTACGGAAAATCGCCCTTGAACTTCGTGCCAAAGCTACGTGCAGCGTTGTCGCTCTGATTAGCGCCAATGACGCGAAACCAATCTTGGTCGTTGCCGCAAGTGATGCTGCACGTACGCAGGGAGTTAAAGCAGGAGCACTTGTGAAGATTGGTTCGGCCGTTTTAGGCGGCGGCGGTGGAGGAAAAGATGATTTTGCCCAAGGCGGTGGAACCGACATCTCGAAGGCCAATGAGGCTTTGATGGCAATCACCACTGCTCTTAAAGGATAATTGCAGGCATGCAAAGAGGTCGCCGTATAGCCTTTGATTATGGCGATGTACGGATAGGAGTCGCAATCTGTGACCCGGATGCAATTTTATCGACACCACTCACGACTCTGAGTGCAACAGATAAAAAGCTTGCAGATTCAATCACAGCGATTATTGTTGAGTACGAACCGATCACGATTTATGTAGGCAAACCATCAAATATGGATGGAAGTAAGGGAGCATCGGCCGAAAAAGCTAGCGCATTTTCAGATTTTCTTGCAGCGTTGAGTACGGTTCCGGTAGTTCAAATCGATGAACGCTTATCAACTGTGAGTGCGGCCAAGGGTTTGCGTGCCTCGGGAGTTAATGCAAAAGCGGCGAAATCTCATATAGATCAAATGGCGGCAGTTGCCATCCTGGATTTTGCGTTATCAATCGAAAAGAATCGAGCGTGAAATTTCTACGCTTAGCAGGAGCGTTAGCCTTTGTGCTTGCTTTAACTTTTAGTCTCCACCTTGTTCGAAGTGGTGTATCTGCCGCTCCTGATTTTCCTACACGTAATATCTCAGCTGGAGAGAAAGAGATTCTCATCGAAATCGCATCGGGTACATCTGGCTCTGATGTGGCGCAGCTGCTTTTTGAAAAGAAGATTATTAAATCCTCATCGGCATACTTCCGTCTTGCCGTTGTCGACAAGCGCTCAACCAAAGTCTCACCCGGTGCGCATCGACTCAATCTGACTATCTCAGCTTCCCAAGCCCTTAGCCAATTGCTTGATCCCGCTCGCATTCCCAATCTGATTAAGGTATTTGAGGGTGCTTGGAAAAGCGAGATCATCGAGTCGATGCGCGCTTATGGATTTACTAGCGCTGAAATTTCTGAGGGCTTTAAGAACCTCGTTTTACCGACCGGATTTACCGATGCTGAGGGCCTTCTGTTTCCAGCGCAATATAGTTTTGCAAGCGGCACAAGTGCATCGCAGGTGGTCCAATCGATGGTTAATCGCTTCATGGGAGATAAGGCGGGTCAAGAAATCTTGGCTGTAACAGGTAAGTACTCTTCGCTGGAAATATTGTCCGTGGCATCGATTGTTCAGTCCGAAGGCGATACGGCAGATTTCGGAAAAGTAGCTCGAGTTATCTTTAATCGACTCAAGATTTCGATGCCGCTGCAGATGGATTCGACAGTTCATTACATAAAGAAAGTACGTGGACAGATCTTTTTGAGCACTTCGTCAACGTTGATAAAATCTCCCTTCAACACCTATAAACATTATGGATTGCCGCCTAGTCCCATAGGTAATCCCGGAACAGAGGCGATGGCTGCAGCCCTGAATCCCGAACTCGGGGATTGGCTCTATTTCATTACAGTTGCCCCTGGGGATACACGTTTTACCGCCTCACATGATGAGTTCATTACGTGGAAATTCCTCTATGAAAAGAACCGAAAGGCAGGTGCTTTCAAGTGATTAAAGCCGCTGTTCTAGGCTCGCCGATTGCGCATTCTCTCAGCCCATTGCTCCATACGATTGCATATTCAGAGCTCGGATTAGAAAGCGAATACACGCGTATTGAGATAAAAAGTGGAGAACTCGAGAAGTTTCTCAATGAGTGCGATGAAAGTTGGACTGGTTTTTCATTGACGATGCCGCTTAAGGAAGAGGTTTTAAACTTTACCGATAATGTTTCTGAGCTTTCGCAGAAAATTCGAAGTGCAAATACTTTATTCAGGAGCGAGAGTGATTGGGAGGCGACTACGACAGATGTTTCGGGAATCACCCACGCTCTGGCTTCGCACGGCATAGATGCAAGTGGTGACGTTCTCATTATCGGTGCAGGCGCCACTGCGCGTGCGGCGGCAGCGGCCTGTGATGGAATCGCTACACGTATTACCGTCATGAATCGCTCGCTTTCTCGAGTAGAGGGGATTTCAAACTCGGTAGAGATCTCTGATTTAGATTTCGTTGATTGGACTGAGACAAACCTCTTTGAGCAGGTTGACCTAATTATCTCAACGACGCCAGAGGGTGCTAGCGACAGCCTTACATCCTATTTTCCAAAGAACCCCTCATCAGTATTTTTCGACGTTCTTTATAATCCTTGGCCAACTGCGGCTTTGTCGGCATGGAAGGCCAACGGCGGCCAGATAATCGATGGCTTAGATCTCTTGATTCATCAAGGTATTGATCAGGTTCGGATCTTCTCCGGTGTTTCATTTGATCGAACAAGTATGGCCGAACTTATGCGCAAGCATGCGCTCAAGGCGTTAAAAGTATCCACATAGGATTTTAAGTCTCACTTTGGTCAATTAGCCTCATCTTATGGCTGCCGTCTTTCTATTCGCAGTTCCAATCCTTCTCGCCGATTGGCAATACCGACGAATTCCAAATATCTATCTCGCCTTTATTCTCTACTGGGTAGCGGCAATGCGAATAATCTCTGGAATAGCTTCGATGCAGAGTTTAATGTTATGCGTGGCGTCAACTTTATTTGCTGTGGTGATACTGAAAATGGGAATCGGCGATGCAAAACTTATACTTACAATATCGCTTGCTCTTAATCTCACAAGCAGTGCAGATATAGCGCTCCTGTTCTTGTGCATGTATCTCGCGGCAGTACTGCAGATTATTGTGATCTGGGGCGCTAGGCAAAGTATTCCGCGCAGCATTCCGCTGGCTTTCGCAATTATTGTCGGAACCATGCTCTATTTGGCTGCGGCTAGAGCTCCATCTCTGCAACAATACGCAGATGCGTTGGTTAACAGCTGGTGAGTCTCATGGTCAAGCCCTTAGTGCAATTGTCGAGGGCATTCCCGCCTCGGTCGAGATAACAACTGCAGATATAGATTTTCATCTAGCTCGCCGGCGTTTAGGAGTCGGTCGCGGAGCACGTCAGAGTTTTGAAGCTGACAAGGTCACAATTCTTGGGGGAGTTCGATTGGGTTTGACACAGGGAGGTCCAATCTCCGTTCAGATCGCAAATTCGGAGTGGCCAAAGTGGGAAAAGATCATGTCGGCAGATCCTGTTCCCTTAGAAGAGATCGAAACATTGGCTCGCAACGCAGCATTAACACGCCCGCGTCCTGGTCATGCAGATTTAGTTGGGATGCAAAAATATGACCTTGATGATGCACGTCCAATTCTTGAGCGGGCAAGTGCTCGCGAGACCGCTTCACGAGTAGCACTGGGTGCGGTAGCTCGTAATTTTCTAGAGCAGAGTGTTGGGATTACGATTTTAAGTCATGTTTTATCAATCGGTAGTGTTCGAGTTCCGACAGGAACTGCTCTGCCGCAAGCAGGAGATATGCAGAGAATTGATGACGATCCCGTTCGATGTGCAGATGCTTCTACGAGTGAGTTAATGCTTAAAGAGATTGCTAGCGCTCACTCTGATGGAGATACGTTGGGTGGTGTAGTAGAGGTGCTCGCCTTCAATATGCCGCCGGGACTTGGCTCACATGTTCATTGGGATCGACGTTTAGATGCGCAATTAGCGGGGGCGCTCATGGGTATTCAAGCGATTAAGGGCGTCGAAGTTGGTGATGGCTTTGAAACTGCAACGCGTCGCGGCAGCGTTGCCCACGATGAGATTGAAAAATCACGTGAGGGAAAGATTATTCGCCGAACCGACCGTGCCGGAGGCACCGAGGGCGGAATGTCCAATGGTGAAATTCTGCGAGTACGTGCAGCGATGAAGCCAATTTCAACTGTTCCAAAGGCCTTAGATACGATCGATGTGGCTACAGGATTAGCAGCTAAAGCGATTAATCAACGCTCAGATGTCTGTGCAGTACCAGCGGCGGGCGTTGTCGCAGAGGCGATGGTTGCTCTAGTACTCGCCCAGGCTGTTCTAGAAAAATTTGGTGGTGACAGTGTGGGAGAAACACGCAGAAATTTCCAGAGCTACATAAGCAATCTAAATTTTAAGTAGGTCATAAGAGATGCCACAGGCAGTCTTAATTGGTCCACCCGGGGCCGGCAAATCGACGGTTGCTAAAGCCCTAGCAAAAACAATCGGAGTCGGTTTTTTGGATTCGGATTTTGTTATCGAGAAAAACGCTGGCAAGAAGATTTCAGATATTTTTGTAGATGAGGGAGAAGAGGTTTTCAGAGATCTTGAATTTGAAACGCTCAAAACCTGCCTACTGGATAGGAATTGCATCCTCTCTCTTGGAGGTGGTGCCCCAATCGCCGATCGAGCTCAACGCTTACTCTTAGAGTCTGGTGCTCCAATTGTCTTTCTCGATGTCTCCCTTTCTATCGCAGCTCCTCGGGTGGGTTTTAACCGAGATCGGCCTTTATTGTTAGGAAATCCGCGTGCGCAATGGCAGGCGTTATACGATGCTAGGCGGCCGATTTATGAGAAGCTTGCAACAATTACGGTTAAAGTTGATTTCGTGAAGCTCAATGACATTGTTACGGAGATTAGATCAGGGTTAAATATATGAAAAAAATCTCCGTTAATGCAGAAAGAGAGTATGAAGTCCTCATCGATTGTGATTGGAAATCACAACTCATCTCCTTAGCTAAGAATAGAACCCGTATCGCCGTTATTCATAGTGAACAGATGTCAGAGAGCGTACGCATTGGGGACAGTATTGAAGCTGAGATTTTCTACTTTACTCTTCCTGATGGTGAATTAGCTAAGAGCTTTACGACTATATCCAAATTATGGAACTGGTTAGGGGCAGCTGGATTTACACGCTCAGATTTAATTGTCGGAGTGGGTGGTGGCGCGATTACGGATGTAGCGGGATTTGCCGCGGCTTCATGGCTTCGTGGTGTTGATTGGATTGCGGTGCCAACAAGTGTTGCCGGTATGGTTGATGCAGCAGTCGGTGGTAAAACCGGTATAAATAGTGATTATGGAAAGAATCTAATCGGTGCTTTTCATTCTCCAGTTGCAGTCCTTGTTGATGTGAAATGGTTAAGCACGCTTTCGGATAGGGATTTTTCTGCTGGGATGGCCGAAGTTATCAAATGCGGTTTTATTGCCGAGAATGAAATCATTACACTTTTATCCAATCAATCTCTCTCGGCGTTGCGCAAAGATCACGCGAGAGTTATAGCTTTGATAGAGGCGGCAGTGAATGTGAAAGCCGCGGTAGTTTCGAGCGATTTTAAAGAGGGTTTTGCTCGTGAGGTATTGAATTATGGTCATACATTAGGCCATGCAATTGAGATTCATAGCAAGTACGGCCTGCGTCATGGGGAGGCAGTTGCAATTGGTTTGGTTTTTGCAGCAGAGTTATCCCACATCAAAGGGCATCTTGCGATGCAGGTAGTAGAAAAGCACCGCGAGCTTTTGCGGTCCTTAAATTTACCTGTTTCATACCCTCGAGCCGCCTGGTCAGAGTTGATGCCACTATTGGCTTTGGATAAAAAGTCACGCGGTAATTCCCTGCGCTTTGTGGCAATCTCTGCAATAGGTGCGACGCTTCGAATCGAAGGTGTTTTAGAGAGTGAACTCGTTAGTGCATATGAGAGAATTAGCACATGAAGATTCTTGTAATCAATGGTCCAAATTTAGCGCGTTTGGATATTCGTGACTCATCAATTTATGGCGATCTTACTTATGGTGAGCTAAAGAGCCTTATCGAAGGCGCAGCACTAAAGCACGGTTTAGAGGCAGATGTCCGCCAGAGCGATGATGAGGCGACGATTATTGGTTGGTTACATGAAGCGGCCGACAAGAAATTCCCAGTGATCATTAATCCTGCCGCCTTTACGCATTACTCATATGCCATCAGGGATGCTGCAGCAATGCTCACCACTCCACTGATCGAGGTGCATCTCTCTAACCCAATGTCACGAGAAGAGTTTCGTCACACGTCAGTAATATCAGGAGTGGCCACTGGAACAGTGGCTGGTTTCGGTCCTAATTCATATGTATTGGCGATAATTGCGCTTAAAAACCTGATCGGCTGAGCGAACAGAGCACTAGCCCTGAGCGGGTATCCTTATCCTCTTGCTATCACAACGGGTAGCCGAACTATTTTAAACGAGTGGAGCTTTACCGTGGCAACAACAGCTGATCTGAAAAATGGAATTACTTTAGATATTGAAGGCCAACTGTGGAACGTAATTGAGTTTCAACATGTAAAACCAGGCAAGGGACCGGCTTTTGTTCGCACAAAATTGAAATCAGTTCTTACCGGAAAAGTTATCGACCGTACATTTAACTCGGGCGTAAAGATTGATATCGAGATTCTCGAAAAGCGCGACATGCAGTTTCTCTATAAAGAGGGCGAAGACTTCGTTTTCATGGATGCCAAGACTTTTGACCAAATGACGATTTCTATGGCAACCGTAGGTGGCATGTCCGACTATATGCTTGAAAATACTGATGCCGTTGTAGCCGTCCATGATGGTAATCCCTTGTACATTGAACTTGCCGCAGCAGTTCCACTGAAGATTACTTACACAGAGCCTGGAATTCAGGGAGATCGATCATCAGGTGGAACTAAGCCAGCTACCGTTGAAACTGGTCTTGAGATTCAGGTGCCGCTATTTATTAAACAGGATGAGATCGTCATGGTTGATACACGTGATGGCTCATACCAGGGCCGCGCTAACTAGTGTCGGCTCGCAGTAAGGCACGGAAAGCGGCGTTAGATTTACTCTACGAGGCAGATATTCGAGGAACAAACGCCGTCGAAACGCTTAATCTCCGCGATGTGATTGAAGAAAGTCCTGATGCAAGGCCGATTCGCGAGTACACGCGCGAACTCGTTATCGGAGTCGGCGAGAATTTCCGGAAGATTGATGAACTGATCACGACATATGCCCAGGGTTGGGATATGGATCGATTGCCGGCAGTTGATAGAAATATTCTGCGGATTGGAATTTATGAGATCTTGTGGTCGACGACCATTCCTGATGGAGTGGCAATTGATGAGGCGTTGACTTTAGCTAAAGAGCTATCGACAGATAGCTCTGCCGGTTTTATTCACGGGGTTTTAGGACGTATCTCCTCGATTAAAGATAGTTTAGCTATTTAAGCAGATAGCAGTAATCGCCGTTCATTAAGAATTTTCGATATCTCATCAGAGTTTCTTCCTAGAGTCATAGCTAATAACGATATATCGCTGCTGCGCATTGATAGAACTTCACCGTTCCAGTCATTTCGGAGGGCGACTATTCCACTAATAAAGGTGAATATGCTGCCTAGCTCGGGAGTTATTGAAAGCTTCTCTTGGGTATCGGCCAATATCTTTCGAATTTGTCGAAGATCGATAACGGGTGGGCGAATCACTCCTTCGGCAGTCTTTGGCTGTTCTAACAAATATGTGAGGGGCACGCCATAGAAGGCTGCGATCTCGATCGCTTTCTTTACCGATAAAGCTCGGTCGCCACGCTCATAAGAGCCGAGCACAACGGCGCGAATGCTGCGCTTGCTCGTGATCTCAACATCGGCGAGGGATAGGCCCTTTGAGATGCGGATAGTGCGAAGGCGGGTGCAGATTTCTTCATGTGTTGTCATAAGTGGAAGAGTAGGTCTATTGATCTAGCCTCACCGCGTCTTATCCACAGATGAAGGAGCGCGGTGGTATAGTCGCCCACGCATCCTTTAACGACCCATCCTGAGAGATGGGGAAGGAGATTTACATGAGTGTTGCCCTGTCCGCACCGGATATTACGCGTGCATTGATTCGCATTTCCCATGAAATATTAGAGGCAAATACTTCGACACATCAGATCACTTTGCTGGGCATTCCGACGCGTGGTGCTCATTTAGCTCGACGAATTGCCACAAGCATGAGTGAGATTGCTGGCCACGTGATTCCTGTCGGAACTCTCGATATAACCATGCACCGAGATGATCTGAGAATGCGCCCTCCACGCCCGATCATGCCTACTTCGATTCCACATGGGGGAGTCGATGGACGAGAAATAGTCTTGATAGACGATGTTTTGTTTTCAGGCCGCACTATTCGCGCAGCATTAGATGCACTAGGCGAAATTGGCCGCCCCCATACTGTGCAGTTGGCAACACTTGTAGATAGAGGCCATCGCGAACTTCCTATCAGAGCCGATTTTGTTGGCAAGAACCTACCAACATCGATTACTCAATCGGTAAAGGTGCATTTGAGTGAGATTGATGGTCTTGATGAAGTTTTGATTGAGGACAACTAATGCGCCACTTACTCTCGATCTCCGACTTATCGAAATCCGAAGCGGTATCAATTCTTGATACTGCGACCGAATTGGCGCGCGTGAGTGATGGCGCAGTGAAGAAACTTCCAACGCTTCGAGGTCGGACAATCGTTAACCTCTTTGCCGAGGACTCAACGCGCACCCGCATCTCATTTGAAGCTGCCGCTAAGCGTCTATCGGCCGATGTCATTAACTTCTCAGCTAAAGGTTCTAGTCTGAGCAAAGGTGAATCCTTAAAAGATACTGCTCTGACTCTTCAGGCGATGGGTGCCGATGCCGTAGTGATTCGCCACAGTGCATCAGGTGCACCTGCCCGATTAGCTGACTCTTCTTGGATGCGGGGAAGTGTTATCAATGCTGGAGATGGAACACACGAACATCCAAGCCAGGCCTTACTAGATGCATTTACTATCAGAAAGCATCTAGGAAAGGGAGCACCGGATTTAGTCGGTATTCGAGTTGCAATTGTGGGCGATGTTTTACATTCGCGAGTTGCGAGATCAAATGTATTGCTCTTAACTCTTTTGGGAGCACATGTCACTCTTGTCGCACCACCGACGCTACTTCCTGTTGGTGTGGAGAGTTGGCCGGTCACTATTTCTTACGATTTGGATTCGGTTATTGGCCTTGTCGATGTAGTGATGATGCTTCGCGTTCAACAAGAGCGAATGAGCGATCTCTTCTTTCCAAATGCAAGAGAGTACTCCCGCTACTTTGGTCTCAACTCTGATCGATTAAAAATGATGTCACCCGATTCAATCGTGATGCACCCAGGTCCAATGAACCGTGGTCTGGAAATCGCTGCAGAGGTGGCCGACAGCGCACGTTCTGTGATTGTTGAACAAGTGGCAAACGGAGTAAGTGTTCGTATGGCAATTCTATATATTCTGCTTACAGGTCAACCTTTGGAAGCAGGGAGCAAGTAATGTCATCGCAGCGCTATCTTCTAAAAAACGCATCCCTGCCTGATGGCACGGCCAGTGATGTACTAATCGCCGATGGAGTCATTGCCTCAGTTTCAAGCGCCATTACTGATCCTGATGCAGTTCTCATCGATGTAAAGGGCTCTGTTGTTCTGCCAGGTCTAGTTGATCTTCATACGCATCTTCGCCAACCTGGACGTGAAGATGCTGAGACTGTTCTCACCGGCTCACGCTCTGGCGCAAGGGGTGGATTCACTGCACTCTCAGCAATGGCCAATACTTCTCCAGTTGCAGATAACGCCGGAGTTGTGGAACAGGTCTATCGACTCGGTCAAGAGGCGGGTCTGCTTGATGTCTTTCCTATCGGCGCGGTAACGCAGGGGTTGGCTGGAACGGCCCTATCTGAAATCGGTGCAATGGCCGATTCAATTGCACGGGTCAGAGTATTTAGTGATGATGGAAACTGCGTCTTTGATCCTATGGTGATGCGTCGCGCACTTGAATACATAAAGAAGTTCGATGGAGTAATTGCTCAACATGCTCAGGAGCCACGTTTAACCGTTGGATCCCAGATGAATGAGGGAAACGTATCAGCGGTTTTGGGGTTAAAGGGATGGCCAGCAATTGCCGAAGAGGCGATTATTGCTCGCGATGTTTTACTGGTGGATCACGTTAAATCACGACTACATATCTGTCACGTGACCACAGCGGGTGGAGTTGAAATTATTCGATGGGCAAAGGCACGCGGAATTAATGTAACGGCAGAGGTCACTCCACATCACTTGTTACTCACCGATGAGTTAGCTCGATCCTATGACCCTATCTTTAAAGTTAATCCACCACTTCGTAGCGAAAAAGATGTGATGGCGTTGCGTGAGGCATTGGCAGATGGCACAATCGATATTGTTGCAACCGACCATGCACCGCACACAATGGAGTCAAAAGAGTGCGAGTGGCAAGAGGCATCATTTGGAATGTTGGGACTTGAGACCGCACTATCGATCGTTCAAAAGACAATGGTAGATACGCATTTAATGAACTGGGCGCAGGTTGCAGATCGTTTATCAACGGCGCCTGCACGTATCGGTGGATATAGCCAGCACGGTAGGAATTTGGCGATAGGCGCACCAGCTCACTTAACGATTATCAAGCCAACGGCCTCTTGGATGGTGGATAGAGATTTAGTTGCCTCAAAGAGTCGCAATACTCCATTTCATGGCTACGAGCTGCCTGGAGTAGTTACTCAAACGTTCTTTAATGGCGTTCTTGTCCACGTTAGTGAGCGTCAATGAGTAAAGCATTTTTTGTCTTAGATGATGGTCGCATCTTTGAAGGTAAATCCTGGGGAGCAGTTGGCAAGTGCTTTGGCGAAGCGGTATTTCAAACTGGTATGACGGGCTATCAAGAGACTTTAACCGACCCCTCGTATCACAAGCAGGTTGTTGTTATGACGGCGCCACATATCGGTAATACCGGCGTGAATTCAGATGATAACGAATCGGCAAAAATTTGGGTTGCCGGATTTGTCGTACGTAATCCATCGACATTGACCTCTAATTGGCGAAGTGAGAATTCACTAGAAGATGAGTTGATAGCTCAAAATATTGTTGGTATTCAAGCTGTAGATACCCGCGCAATAACGCGTCACTTACGTGATCGCGGTGCAATGCGCGTAGGGATATTCTCAGGTCTAGAACTCTCGCGTGAAGAGATGGTTGTCGAAGTACGTAAAGTCGAAGCGATGAACGGTGCGTTTTTGGTTGCCGACGTATCAACCCCAACTGCCTATGTCGTGCCAGCGATTGGTGAAAAACGCTTGGTTGTAGCTGCAATCGATTTAGGAATTAAAGCGGCGACACCTCACGCCCTCGCGCAAAGAGGAGTAGAGGTTCACGTCCTGCCTTATAACTCATCCATTGCCGATATTGAATCGATAAATCCTGATGGTGTCTTTATTTCTAATGGTCCGGGGGACCCGGCGACTATGCTCGAAACAATCGAACTAGTTCGTGAGGTTTTAGTGCGCGAAATTCCAATTTTTGGAATTTGCTTCGGTCATCAAATACTTGGCCGCGCCCTCGGTTTTGAAACCTATAAATTAACCTTCGGTCATCGTGGAATTAATCAACCAGTAATTGACAAGAACACAGGTAAAGTTGAAATCACTTCGCATAACCATGGCTTTGCCCTCAAAGCACCGACCGAATCCACGTTCTCGACGGTGTATGGAAATGGCGAAGTTACCCATGTATCACTCAATGATGGAGTCATTGAGGGATTACAACTTCTAGATCGTCCTGCATTTTCAGTTCAATACCATCCAGAAGCTGCCGCTGGTCCGCATGATGCGGCCTATCTCTTTGATCGCTTCGTAGATTTAATGAACCAGAAAGCGCGTGCATAATGCCTTTAGATACCTCCATTAAATCTGTGCTGGTCATCGGTAGTGGGCCCATCGTGATTGGTCAGGCATGCGAGTTCGATTACTCAGGTACTCAGGCCTGTCGAATATTGCGTGAAGAGGGAATTCGAGTTGTTCTCATTAACTCAAACCCTGCAACGATTATGACCGATCCCGAATTTGCCGACGCTACATATATCGAGCCCATTACATCGGATGCGATTGAAAAGATTATTGCCCACGAGAGACCTGATGCCGTTCTTGCAACTCTTGGTGGGCAGACCGCTCTTAATGCAGCGATTGCAGTCTTTGAGGCGGGAATTTTAGCAAAGTATGGTGTTCGCCTTATTGGAGCCGATGTTGATGCGATAAATCGTGGCGAAAACCGAGAACTTTTTCGTGAGATAGTGGCAAAAGTTGGAGGCGAATCTGCCAAGTCGGTTATCTGCCACACTATTGAAGAGATATTCCAAGGCGTCGAAACTTTAGGATATCCAGTTGTCGTGCGGCCCTCGTTCACAATGGGTGGTCTCGGCTCTGGAATTGCATTTGATGCCGAAGAGCTCAAACAGATCGCAGGAGCGGGCCTTCGCCATAGTCCAACTTCTGAAGTGCTGCTAGAAGAGTCGATTATTGGTTGGAAAGAATATGAGCTTGAAGTTATGCGAGATCACAAAGATAACGTAGTGATTGTCTGCAGTATTGAAAATATTGATCCCATGGGAGTCCATACTGGTGACTCAATAACAGTTGCACCGGCGATGACGTTAACTGATGTCGAGTATCAGCGGCTTCGTAATCTATCTCTAGATATTATCCGCGAGGTAGGTGTTGACACAGGAGGCTGCAATATTCAATTTGCAGTAAATCCTGAAACTGGTCGAATAATTGTTATTGAGATGAATCCGCGTGTTTCTCGTTCCAGCGCATTAGCATCGAAGGCAACAGGCTTTCCCATTGCAAAAATCGCCACCAAGTTGGCTATTGGATATACCTTAGATGAGATCAATAATGACATTACCAAAGTAACTCCCGCCTCTTTTGAGCCATCACTGGACTATGTGGTCGTAAAAGTTCCTCGTTTTGCTTTCGAGAAGTTTGCCGATGCAGATCCGCGCTTAACAACAACGATGAAGAGCGTCGGCGAGGCGATGGCCATTGGCCGATCATTTGCTGAGGCGTTAATGAAGGCGCTGCGCTCCCTTGAACGAAAGGAGGCGATCTTCACGTGGCCAGAGCTCAATGAGAGCCAGAAGAATGA
Organism: Actinomycetota bacterium; assembly: GCA_947465575.1. GTDB lineage: Bacteria > Actinomycetota > Actinomycetes > Nanopelagicales > Nanopelagicaceae > Planktophila. The sequence continues at coordinate 27,660 of CANIBB010000001.1, forward strand.
GCTCCTGCTTTCTATCAAGATTCCAACGGAGTATCGTCTTCAACAAGTACAGCGTGCAATGTGGGCTGGAGCCACAATCGATGAGATCTTCCAAGCCTGCAAGATCGACCCTTGGTACCTTCGTCAGATTCAAATTATCAATGAGCAGGCAGCGATCATTGCACAGCCGGGGGATTTGAGTGCAGAACTTCTACGGGATGCAAAATCAGGTGGGTTTTCAGATGCACAGATCGCAACGCTTCGTGGAATAAGTGAGGATGAAGTTAGGCAAATTAGACATCACTTATCAATTCGCCCCGTCTATAAAACAGTAGATACATGCGCTGGTGAGTTTGAAGCTTTCACTCCCTATCATTATTCAAGTTATGAAGAGGAGAGCGAAGTTCGGGTTCGCACAACACCAGCAGTTATTATTTTAGGTAGCGGTCCAAATCGAATCGGACAAGGAATCGAGTTTGACTACTCCTGTGTCCATGCCTCATTTGCATTACGTCAAGCAGGATATGAAACGATCATGATCAACTGCAACCCTGAAACGGTTTCAACTGATTACGACACAAGCAATCGCCTATATTTCGAGCCACTAACGTTAGAGGATGTTCTCGAGGTCATTCATGCGGAGAGCCTTGCCGGTCCACTTTTAGGTGTGATTACCCAACTTGGTGGTCAAACTCCATTAGGTCTTGCTGCAGGTCTCAAAGCCAATGGCGTAACTATTCTAGGTACCTCACCTGAGGCGATTAATCTAGCTGAAGAGCGCGGTGCATTCGGTCAAATATTGGCCGATCAAGGGCTCAATGCACCAGAGTTCGGAATGGCATCATCGCAGTTAGAGGCGATCACGATTGCTAGTCGTATTGGATACCCAGTTCTTGTTAGACCATCATTTGTCTTAGGTGGTCGCGGTATGGAGATTGTTTATGACGATAACTCTCTTGCAGGATTTATTTCTCGAGCCACAGACATCACTCCTGATCACCCTGTATTGGTAGATCGCTTCCTGGACAGCGCTATTGAGATTGATGTAGATGCTCTCTTTGATGGTAAAGAGCTTTTTCTTGGCGGAGTAATGGAACATATTGAAGAGGCCGGAATTCATAGCGGAGATAGCGCCTGCGTTCTCCCATCAATGACGATTACGGAGCTGCAGCTACAAGAGATTAAGGTTGCAACAACAAAGATTGCCCAAGGCGTTGGTGTTCTTGGTTTGATAAATATTCAATTCGCCATAGCGGGGGAGATTCTCTACGTCTTGGAAGCCAACCCTCGAGCATCGCGAACGGTGCCATTTGTCAGCAAAGCTACGGGAGTGCCCTTAGCTAAAGCCGCTGCACGTATCTCACTTGGTTCAACTATCGCCGAGCTTCGCAGCGAAGGGATACTGCCAATTTCTGGCGATGGAGTTGCCAAGGGCGTCTCAGTAAAAGAGGCAGTATTGCCTTGGAATCGCTTCCGAAGGAGTGATGGCAGAGGTGTTGATGCAATCTTGGGTCCTGAGATGCGCTCAACTGGAGAAGTGATGGGTATCTCTCCAAGCTTTGGAGAGAGCTATGCCAAATCGCAGATTCAGGCATTTGGACCACTTCCAAAGAGCGGAACAGTGTTTATCTCACTTGCCGATAAAGATAAAGCATCTGGCATTGATGGAGCACGTGGCCTAGCTAGCCTCGGTTTTAGAATTTTAGCCACTACCGGCACTTCTCAATACTTAGCCTCACATGGAGTAGTTTCGGTATCTGTTCGTAAAAACTCAGATGGTACGGGACCTTTGGGTGAGCCAACTATCGTGGAAATAATTAACTCGGGAGAGATTGATTTAGTGATAAATACACCAGTGGGTCGCGGTACGCGAGCAGATGGCTGGCTCATTCGCACAGCTGCAGTGCAGCGATCTATTCCTATTATTACTACCACCGCAGGATTTAGTGCAGCGGTGGAGGGTATTCGTTTTCTTCAGAGCTCGGAACTCTCAATCAAATCACTTCAAGAGTGGCTTGCATAAGAATGGCTACCATAAATAAAAACGCAACGTCTATGCAGGCAGTATTGATGAGCAATAAACGCGTAGGTCAATACCACCAGTTGATAGTTAATATCGGAGATAGTGCGAAGTTGTGTAAGCCTGGCAACTTTGTTGCCATTAGTGTTGGCGGAGACACGTCACGCATGATTTTGCGAAGAGCTTTTGCGATATCGAGGGTCGCTACTAACTCGACTTTCGGTGGAACGATGGAGCTCATCATCGCCCCTCACGGTCAAGGAAGTAAATGGCTTTGCGCACAGATTGAGGGTGCGATTTTAGATGTAGTTGTGCCTCTCGGGACGGCCTTTGGAATTCCAACGGAGCCAGTACCAGTCCTGCTAGTCGGGGGCGGTTATGGATCGGCTCCATTATTTGGTTTAGCCGAAGTTCTCAATGCGCGTGGGTGCAGAGTGGATATGTTGCTGGGAGCAAGCACTGCAGGGAAGATCTACGCTCCGATGGAGGGTAAGCGTGCAGTTAACTCACTTCGGATCTATACAGAAGATGGCTCAATGGGGCAGATGGGTCGTGTTACGGATCCCATTGCAAGCTTAATTACCGATCTTAATATCGCAGTTGTCTATTCCTGCGGACCAATGGCGATGCTCGCAGCGATAAATGCAATTACTAGCGGTACAGAAGTTGTGCATCAATGCGCCGTGGAGGAGTCGATGGCATGTGGAATCGGTATTTGCATGACCTGCGTTCTACCTGTTGCAGATGAAGCCGGTGATGTTTCGATGCTTCGCTCATGTATCGATGGCCCAGTTATGGATGGCGCATTGGTGCAGTGGGATAAAGTTGGACAGGTTCTATGACGACGATAGATTTTTCAACGACGATTGCTAATGCTTGGTTTCCATCACCAATCTTTACAGCAAGCGGCTGTGCCAGTTCAGGTCGCGAATTAGCGCAATTCTTCCCTCTGCACGATATCGGCGGAGTAGTCACAAAGTCGGTCATGAACAAGGCACGTACTGGTCGACCAACGCCACGTATGGCTGAGACTGCCAGTGGAATGCTTAACTCCATTGGTCTGCAGGGCCCAGGCATAGACGCCTTTATAGCTAAAGATATTCCCTACTTAATTGAGCAAAAGGCGCGCATTATTGTTTCAATAGCGGGGGAGACGATAGAGGAGTATGCAACGCTTGCAAGAAAACTCCGTTCAGTCTCTGGAATAAGCGCAGTTGAAGTAAATATCTCTTGCCCTAACGTTGAAAATCGCGGCCTAGTCTTTGCATGCGACCCTGAAGCTTCGAGGCGAGTGATTGATGGAGTTCGTCGAACTCTTGGAGGCGAGCTACCAATAATTGCAAAACTCTCTCCCGATGTAACAGATTTAGTCTCCATTGCCAAGGGGGTAGTCGATGCAGGGGCGGATGCCTTAGCTCTGATTAATACCGTCCTTGGAATGGTCATCAATCTCGACACCATGCGTCCGCATTTAGGTGGAAAAACTGGCGGCCTATCTGGACCTGCCATAAAGCCGATCGCTGTTCGCGCCGTATATCAAGTTCATGAGGCGATGCCAAAGATTCCTATTCTTGGAATGGGCGGAATTTCAAATGGGCGCGATGCACTTGAAATGATTGCAGCAGGTGCAAGTGGCGCCTCTATTGGAACTGCAAGCTTCGGCAATCCAATGGCATTAATGAATATTTCAAACGAGTTACGAGATCTGCTTGCGCTTAAGGGATTCACATCTCTTAGAGATGCAGTGGGATTCGCACATCGTGTAGAGGAGACAAAATAGAATGAGTATCAAATCACCGATCGTATTGGCTGTTGATACCTCGGATTTGGAAACGGCGATTGCATGGGTTAAAGCCACGGAGGGTTTGATAGCGGTCTATAAGTTAGGATTAGAGTTTTATTTAAATTTTGGACAAGAGGGTGTTCGCGCGATTTCTAGTTCTACGGATAGCGATATATTTTTAGATCTTAAACTTCACGATATTCCGCATACGGTTTCTGGTGCCGCTGCATCTATCTCTTCCCTTGGCGTAAAGTATTTAACGGTGCACGCATCGGGTGGAAGTGCAATGATTTCAGCGGCCGCGCAGGCAGTCCCATCAACTTTTGTCACGGGAGTAACCATCTTGACCTCACTCTCTGAGAGCGATGTCTCGGAAATTGGCTTCAAAAATAATGCACTTGAGAGTGCAGTGGGCTTAGCAAAACTCGCCGTCTCAGCTGGTGCTCGTGCAATTGTCTGTTCTCCACTTGAAATCCTCGCAATTCGCCAGAGCGTTGGAAATGAGATCACGATCATTACCCCGGGTGTTCGCCCTGCAGATAGTGCAGCGGGCGATGATCAGAAACGGACGATGACTCCGCAAGATGCGATAGATAAGGGCGCGGATCTAGTTGTCATAGGACGTCCAATTACTTCGTTCTGGAGCCAGGGCGGGTTGGCGATGAGAGAGCGGACCGAGCAAATCTGCGCACAGATTCTCTAAATTTTGATTAGTGGACTAGATTTCTTGTATGGGCGCCCCTCCGATATTGACTGCCGAGGAGCGCACTGCCGCTCTTTTAAAGGCGGCTCAGTCTCGCAAACGCCGTGCTGAGGTGAAAGCAAAAGTTAAAACCGGTGAGTTTTCCATCGATGCCGTACTTGAAATTGCCGCTAATGAAGATGCCATTGCAAAGATGCGCGTCAGAGAGTTGTTAGAGGCGCTGACGGGCGTTGGAAAAGTTCGGGCAGGCTCCTTGATGGAGCGGTTGAATATTTCTCCAACCCGTAGAATTGCTGGATTGGGACGTCATCAAATTAAAGAGCTACGAAACGAGTTTATGAAATCATCACATGCGTTAACTCCAGGAAAGCTACTCGTTCTCTCAGGTCCCGGGGGAGTTGGTAAGAGCACCGTGGCTGCGCGCCTTAGAGCATCGGGTGATTTCTGGGTTAGCGTTTCTGCGACCACTAGAGCGCCACGATTGAACGAGCATGATGGTGTCGATTATTTCTTTATCAGCGATGATGAGTTTTCACGCCGAGTGCGCAGTGATGAGTTTCTAGAGTGGGCTGAGTTTGCAGGAAGTAGATATGGAACACCGAGCGCCGCAGTCGAAGAGGCCTTACTTGCTGGCCGCAATGTTCTTTTAGAGATTGAGGTTGATGGCGCTAGGCAGGTAAAGGCTCATCTGCGGCAATCAATACTGGTCTTTCTAGAGCCACCTTCATGGGAGGAGCTTGTTTCGCGCCTTATCGCCCGTGGAACCGATACGCCTGAGCGGCGTGCTGAGCGCTTGCAACTAGCCCAAGAGGAGCTCGCAGCGGCCTCATTCTTTGACCTGGTAATCGTCAATGATCAGGTCGAGCGAGTTGTTGAACAACTGATATCATTGACCTCTTGACCACATTGTTTTTAATATTGATATGAGCGGGGTATAACTATGGATGGCATCACAAATCCACCGATTGACGAACTTCTAGAGAAAAGTGGCTCTAAATACAGCCTCGTTCTCTATGCAGCCAAGCGTGCCCGTCAGATTAATGCTTACTATTCGCAGCTCGGTGAAGGCCTACTTGAGTACGTCGGACCACTCGTAGAGACTCATGTGCATGAGAAGCCACTATCTATCGCACTTCGCGAGATTAATGAAGGCTTGCTCACGATTGAAAATCTCGAACCAACGGCTTAAATAACTCTTCCTTGCTATGTCTGCCACAACTCGTGAGGTCGTACTCGGAGTTGGCGCAGGAATTGCCGCCTACAAATCATGTGATCTCTTGCGTCGCCTGCAAGATCGTGGCTACTCAATAACGGTTGTACCAACTCCCTCCTCGCTTAACTTTGTTGGTGCAGCGACATGGGAAGCTCTCTCGCATCGCAAGGTGAGCACGCAGGTCTGGGAAAATGTCGATGAGGTTTCGCATATTTCTATTGCAGAAAAGACCGATTACTTTCTTATCGCTCCTGCGACCGCAGATTTAATTGCGCGAATAGCCGGCGGCCGCGCAGATGATCTTCTGACTAATTTAGTCCTTGCCTCGAGCGTTCCCATCTTGGTCGTTCCAGCTATGCATCCACAGATGTGGACGGATCCTGCAACCGTTGCAAATGTTGCCACTCTTCGCGCCCGCGGTTATATCGTGATGGAGCCAGAGGTCGGAAGATTGACGGGCAATGATATTGGTCAAGGTAGATTTCCCCAGAGCTCGGCGATTATCGAAGTATTCGATGGAATGACCGGAAATCTGCGCGACCTAGTAGGTAGACGAATATTGATCTCAGGGGGCGGAACTCGAGAGGCGATTGATCCAGTTCGCTTTATTGGCAATCGCTCCTCAGGCAAGCAATCACTGGCGCTAGCGAAGGCAGCCCTTTTGCGTGGAGCGACCGTGCATCTTGTGGCCGCCAATATGCAGGTAGCGGCTGTCGATGGCCTAACGGTTAGTCACGTTGAAAGCGCGGCAGAGATGAGCGTGGCTCTAGAACGAGAGTTTGCCTCATGCGATATCTTGATTATGAGCGCGGCCGTTGCAGATGCAAAACCTGTGCGCAGTCCTGCACAAAAGATAAAGAAAGCTCTCTTCACCTCAATTGAATTAGAGCAAAATCCCGATCTTTTGATGCAGTTGAGCTCAAAAAAGGGGCGACAGATAATGATTGGCTTCGCCGCTGAGACCAATGATCTCCTGGAGTCGGCAACTGCCAAGTTAGTGGCTAAAGGCTTGGATATTCTCTACGTCAACGATGTCAGTAACGGCGCAATCTTCGGAAAAGATACGACACAGGGTATGATTCTGACACGCACTGGTGCGCATATAGAAGTCAAGGAAGCCTCCAAAGACGCTCTAGCCAATCTCCTCCTTGATCACGCCATCCGGCAGTTAGGTTAAAACATGTCAAAACGCCTTTTTACCTCGGAATCTGTAACAGAAGGACACCCAGACAAGATTGCAGATGCGATCTCTGACGCTGTTCTTGACTCTCTACTCTCGCAAGATATTAAGAGCCGTGTAGCGGTAGAAACACTCATCACAACGGGACAGGTTCACGTTGCCGGTGAAGTTACTACGAATGGCTATGCCGACGTCAACACAATTGTTCGTGACACTGTTCTAAATATCGGTTACGACTCATCCGACAAAGGCTTCGATGGAAATAGTTGTGGCGTATCGATTTCGATTGGGCAACAGTCACAAGACATTGCTCAAGGTGTAGATGATGCATATGAGCATCGCGTGGCATCTGGCGCAGATCCCTTGGATTTACAGGGAGCTGGAGATCAGGGCTTAATGTTTGGATATGCATGCGATGATACAAAAGAGCTCATGCCTCTTCCTATTTGGTTAGCACATGCTCTCGCCCAACAGCTTTCAAAGGTCCGTAAATCCGGACAGCTTCCATATCTTCGCCCCGATGGAAAAACTCAAGTAACTATTGAATACGATGGAGATCGCGCAGTTGCACTCAATACCGTTGTTATCTCTAGTCAGCATGCCGAAGAGGTAGATGTAGTTAAAACGCTAACTCCTGAGATTCTTGAGTTTGTTATCGAGCCAATTCTCTCAACGATCGATCTTCCTCGAAAAGATCTTAAGACGCTTATTAACCCAACTGGTCGCTTCGTTATTGGCGGTCCAATGGGAGATGCCGGATTAACGGGACGTAAAATTATCGTTGATACCTACGGTGGAATGGCTCGTCACGGCGGGGGAGCCTTCAGCGGAAAAGATCCATCAAAGGTGGATAGATCTGCCGCTTATGCGATGAGATGGGTAGCTAAAAACGTAGTTGCCGCAGGACTTGCACGTCGCTGTGAGGTACAGGTTGCTTATGCAATTGGAAAAGCGCAGCCAGTTGGTCTCTTTGTCGAAACTTTCGGAACCGAGACTGTGCCGGTCGCTAAGATTCAAGATGCTGTTTTAGCCGTCTTTGATCTTCGTCCAGCGGCGATCATTCGCGACCTAGAACTACTACGCCCGATTTATAAACTTACTAGCGCATACGGTCACTTTGGTCGTGAACTTCCTGAGTTTGCTTGGGAGCGCACTGATCGCGTGAGTGCACTTCAAAGCGCTATTAAGTAGAGCGTGGTATCGCCGCCTCGACTGCGCTTAAAGGCGCAAGTCATTCCGCGGTCGCAGATTCAAGCGGTAGACAAACCCTATGTACGAGCGTGGGTTGATACTGGCATCTTTCATCTAGATGGCTCCTATGACTATCTCGTACCGCAGGAGTTCTCGCACAGCGCCGCCATTGGCGTGAGAATTCAAGTTCCTTTTAACGGACGAGAAGTCGAAGCTATCGTCTTAGAACGTCTTGATGAATCAAGTGTCACTGGAACTATTAAATCAATCACCAAAGTGCTCTCTCCTCATCAAGTTGCAACAGCGAACTCTCTGGAACTCATCGATGCTGCGGCCAAGCATTGGGCGACTAATCCATTCGACATTGTGCGCTCGGCAATACCACCTCGAGTGGCAGGCGTGGACAAGAGATTTGTACCTGTGGTCGATACATCAAGCCCTAAGCCACGATTGCGGGAGACCTACTCCTTCCACGCATTAGATCCATATGTAGAACCGGCTGATCAGGTAATTAGCATGGCTAAGCGATCGTTGAGCGATGGTTCAGTATTGATAATTGCACCTGATGAGAGTGATATCAATGCTCTGTGTAAGAGTGCCCAGGATGCTGGAGTTGATTTCATTCGCCTAGATAGCTCACAATCCCGTGCGGAGCGATACGAAAACTATTTACGTGCCATGCGTGGCAAAAAGAGTGTGATTATTGGAGCACGTGGAGCTGCCTTTACTCCAGTTGATGATTTAGTAAGTGTCATTGTATATAAAGAGTCATCCCACGAGCATTTCGAGATTCGAAGTCCTGGCTGGAATGTGCGGGATGTTGTTCAAATGCGGAGAACTCTTGAAAGCATCGACGTTATCTTTACGGGCTACGTTCCCTCCCTCGAAATCTCCGCTCTCATAGATTCGAAGAAGTTAAAGTATTTAAACAAATCGCATCGTTTAAGGGTGAAGGCTTTTTCATCTGATGATGGCGCCTTGCTTCCCGGGAAAATATTCTCTGATATTCGAAGCGCTTTAGCCTCCGGCCCCGTTCTCTTCGTAGTTCCGCGCAAAGGATATGGAAACGCTCTGCTGTGCGCGCATTGTAAAAATCTTGCCAGGTGTAGTTGCGGCGCCAGATTGGTAGTCGGATCAAAGGGAGCCGCCCCTTCTTGTGAAGTGTGTCAATCCACGTATCCCGATTGGTCCTGCACATGGTGCCAAAGAAATAAGCAGTATCTAGCGGGCCGAGGCATCGAACGCGCAGCCGAGGAGATTTCAAGAGCCTTCCCAGGCTCGCCTCTTGTTTTATCTTTTGGCGATGTTATTAAAACGGAGATAGAGAATAAATCGATTATCGTTTTAGCAACACCAGGGGCCGCGCCAAAAGTAGTTGGGGGGTATGCCGCCGTCGTTATGCTCGAAGGCCTGAAGCTTTTTTCCCATCCCGATTTGCGAGCTCAAGAGCGTGCACGTGAACTCTTCTTCGAAACAGCTGCTATGACTCATCCAAAGGGCGTGGTCCTTTTGTGCATCGATGAATCACATCCAATCGTTGCGTCCCTTGTTAGATGGAACCCTGGAGCGATGATTCGACGGGAGTTAGAAGAGCGCTTGGAGATCCCATTGCCACCATATGTATCGAGTTTTGTAATAAGCGGTGAATCCAAAGAGTTCACTTCAATTGCTACAGGCTTAAAAAAGGCGGTCTCTGATGCACGTATACCTTCATCAATTCGAGTATATGGACCCAGCGAAATAGGGAGCACGCAAGCCAGAATTGTCTTGTACTGCCCGCAGGAAGACTCTGCTGCGTTAACTTCTTTTCTTCACGAGTTGCAACGTAGGCGCAGTATTGCAAAAAAGGATTTCCTGTCTATGAGAATCGATCCATATTCGGTGTAAGTTCTTTGATAGGATTACCAAATGAGCGCGCAAGAGATACGTCACTTCGGAGATCCCGTTCTCATTACCCCGGCCGCACCCGTAGTTGATTTTGATAAAGAGTTGCGTACATTAATAGCTGATTTAACCCAGACGATGCTGGATGCTCCAGGTGCTGGTTTAGCTGCGCCTCAAATCGGTGTATCACTGCGTGCATTTGTATGGCACGTGGATGATGCCTTAGGGCATCTGATTAATCCCACCCTGGTACTCAGTGGTGAAATCGAAGAGGACGAGGAGGGTTGCTTGTCATTTCCTGACTTGACGTATCCAACACCCCGTTCTTTACGTGCAGTCGCATCTGGTTTTAATATGTTTGGTGAGCCAATACAAGTTGATGGATCTGAACTTCTTGCCAGAGCGTTGCAACATGAGAGCGATCATTTGGATGGGATTTTGTTCATCGATCGCATGAGCAAGGCCAATCGAAAGCTTGCAATGAAGGAGATTCGGGAGTCTGATTGGTTCAATGAGGCGGAAAGCAAGATCGTAATTAAACAATCGCCCCACACAATCTTCGGACGGATTTCTTAGTGCATATCGGAGTAGCTGCTACTCCAGATGTAGCGATTCCAACATTAAACTGGTTGCTTGAGTCTGAGCATGAAATCGCCCTTGTTATCTCTCAACCAGATCGTCCAGCAGGACGCGGACGTGAACTCACACCCTCGCCTGTGACTCTATGGGCTCAAGACAGAGGTGTTGGACTTCTGCGCCCGCACTCTCCGAGTGAGCTCATTGGTGCTATCGAAACTTTGGATCTCGTTCTGACTATTGGATATGGGACGCTTTTACCCGAATCCATACTCTCTTTGCCTCGTCATGGATTTATAAATCTTCATTTCTCCCTTCTTCCGGCCTACCGTGGTGCAGCTCCAGCGCAACGAGCGATTGAAAATGGCGAGAGCGTTACTGGAGTTACGGTCTTTTCTTTAGATAAAGGAATGGATACCGGTCCGATTTACACGGCAACTGAGCTAGCGATCGACAAAGATTGGCGATCGTTGGAGTTATTGAAAGCTTTAGCAGAGTTAGGTCCTCAGGTAGTTAATGAGGCTTTGCTGGCGATTGAATCAGGAGTTAAACCGCATCCACAAATCGGTTTGGCAACGCTTGCTCCTAAGATTACAAAGCAAGATGCTCGCCTCAAGTGGAGTTTGTCTTCGGAGGTACTCTCTCGCAAGATTCGTGCCTTTTATCCTGCGCCATGCGCGTGGACCACATGGGAAGAAAATACTTTCAAGATTACGAGGGCGGCGATTAGCACGATAGATGTTCCTGTGGGTGAAGTAGTAGTGATTGATGGTGACGTCATAGTTGGGTGCGGTTCGCGGACCGCTTTACGTCTTGACTCGGTAGTTCCGGCTGGCAAGAGGGAAATGACCGCAACTGAGTGGGCGCGCGGTGCGCGATTGGTTCAAGGTGCCCATTTTGGTTGAAGCCCGCAGAAACACTTTTAAATCACCTAAACCAGATGCTGCACGTTTATTGGCCTTTGATCTCATTACCGAGGTCAATCGAAATGATGGTTATTCAAATCTTTTATTACCGCAAGCGTTGAGCTCTAGCACGCTAGAGGAACGGGGTCGTAATTTAGTGACGGAGTTGGTCTACGGCACATTACGTATGCAGGGCAAACACGATTGGGTTTTAGCTCAGATTAGTGATCGACCATGGTCAGAAGTAGATCCTGGGATTATTGATGTTGCACGGCTGGGAGTGCATCAAATACATGAGATGCGCATCCCGGACCATGCAGCAGTTGCGGCAACGGTCGAAGTTGCGCGCAAGAGAGTCGGTGAATCCAAGGCGAGTTTTGTAAATGCTCTCCTTAGAAGCGTCACGCGCAGATCAATTGATGATTGGTTTGCACCGTTACTGGAGATCAAAGATCCAGTAGAGAGATTCTCTATTCAGTATTCACATCCAGAGTGGATTATTTCGGCTTACTACGATCTTTTAAAGGATTGGCAACAAGTTGAGGCGGCGCTTGCAATTAATAACGTGCCTGCATTACCAACATTGGTCTCCTGGCCCGGTTATTCAACGCAAGAAGAGCTCGTCGCCCTTGGCGCCGAAGCGACTACGTACTCATCTTTGGGTGCGAGATGGAAAGGCAATCCAGGCTCTCTCGAAATAATTCGCCACAGATTGGCAGGTGTGCAAGATGAGGGGTCACAGTTAGTTGCAACGGTATTTGCCTCGGTCGCCAACGGCTCCTCATGGCTAGATTTATGTGCAGGTCCCGGTGGAAAAGCGGCCTTACTCTCCTCCATCGCAGCGGAGCGACACATTACATTTACAGCAAATGAGATCTCCACCCCGCGTGCAGATTTAGTTCGGCGTGTTGTTCATGGTGCGCGAGTGTGGACTGGTGACGGTCGAGAAGTTGCTACTCATAATGAACTCTTTGATGCCGTACTCATTGATGCGCCATGTACAGGTTTGGGTGCCCTCAGAAGACGACCTGAAGTGCGTTGGCGACGAACATTGCAAGATCTACGCGAACTAACTGCGCTACAACGCGAGCTGATTAACTCTGCCATCTCTGTACTCAATCTCGAAGGCATACTTGGTTATGCAACCTGCTCTCCGCACTTGGCTGAAACTACGGTTCAAGTCAACGAGATTATTAAGAAACATCCTGAAATGGAGTTAGTAGATATAACCCCATATCTGCCACAGGGCTTGCATAATGCAACGAGAGCCGGCGCCATGGCCTTGTGGACGCATATCCATGGCACGGATGCGATGTTTCTAGCAGTGTTACGCAAGAAAAGTTAGGATATTCCTATGTCACGAGAGATTCGTATTACCCCCAGCATTCTCAACGCAGATTTGAATAATCTAGAGTACGAAATCTCGCGGATAGCGGCGCAGTCAGATCTGATACATCTAGATGTTATGGATAATATTTTCGTACCGAATTTCACCTTCGATTTCGCTCGTGCTAGTCAGATTATCGCCTCATGTCCCATAGCAGTCGATGCGCATTTGATGGTTGCAGATGTTGATTCGATCGCGCCCGCCTATGCCGAGGTGGGCTGCGCCAGCGTGACGATTCATGCTGAGGCAGCAAATGATATTTCACAAACTCTTCGATCGATAAGAAAAGCTGGCGCGCGCGCAGGACTAGCCTTGAAGCCAGGTACGCCCATAGAAGATTATGAAAACTTTCTTAGTGATGTCGATATGTTTCTCATCATGACTGTCGAACCTGGTTTTGGTGGACAGAAATTTATGCATGAGATGATGGCGAAAGTTAAACGTGCTCGAAAGATTATTGGAGACCGCCCTATTTGGCTGCAAGTCGATGGGGGAGTCTCATTAGAGACTATTTCGGAGGCGGCAGAAGCTGGGGCCGACGTGTTTGTTGCTGGAAGTGCCGTATTTAATGCCGATGATCCAGCTGCAATGATTCTCTCCCTGCGCAATTTAGCAAGCTCTGTGGCATACTAACGCCCAAGTTGTTCCGGGGGTCGGTGATAATTCCGAACCGGCGGTAAAGTCCGCGACCCGATCACATCCAGTGATCGGTTGATTTGGTGAAAATCCAAAACCGACAGTTAAAGTCTGGATAAAGGAACATACAGTTGGGTGCACCGTGCATTCAGCTGTTCTGTTGCTTCCTGGAGCTTTTTATCCTAGGAAGGTACAACTGTGAATATCATTACTTGGCTTTTTGAAACAAATATTAATTTTGGTAGCAAATCTATCGCCGTGCGTGAAATTGTCGGCGGAACGTTAGGTTTAACAAGTGCAATTTTTGGAATGCGTCGGAAAATTTGGGCATGGCCAATTGGAATTCTCGGAGATGCTCTACTTTTTACCGTCTTTTTGGGCGCGGTCTTTGCTTATGCAGATCAACCTTCAGCTAATTTCTATGGTCAAGCTAGTCGCAATCTCTTGCTCATCTTTGTTAGCGTCTATGGTTGGATTCGCTGGTCGCAGCATCGCAAGAGTCATGGCAATTCCAAACATGCTGTGACACCACGATGGACAACAAGTCGGGAGAAAATGATGCTCGCCCCGATTATCGTTGTATTTTTCCTTCTCTCCATGCAGATTTTTAAGGCGCTAGGTGAGACTGGTACTTGGTTACTTGTAGATACTTGGATATTCACGGGTACGGCACTTGCAACTTTTGGCATGAGCCGTGGTTATGTTGAGTTTTGGTTAGTGTGGGTAGCCGTTGATCTAGTGGGCGTTCCCTTTGCCTTTAGCAATGGCTATTACCCCACGGGCACTCTTTATGCCATTTATCTCCCCTTTGTTATCTGGGGATTCATCTCATGGCTACGCATCTCTAAAGTCGAAGCAAATGGTCAACGTGTGGTTATAGCTTCATAGTAAAGTAACCACCATGAAATCCTTTGATGCTCTCTGGATCGAGCTTGCAGCCACATTGGCAACTCGCCCAGAGGGTTCTGGGACCGTAGCTGCCGTTGATGCCGGAGTTCATAGCATCGGTAAGAAAATCTTGGAGGAGGCGGGGGAAGTCTGGTTAGCGGCAGAACATGAATCAGATGATGCGCTAGCCGAAGAGATAAGCCAACTGATTTATCATCTCCAGACCATGATGCTTGCCCGTGGCTTGACCCCTGATGACATTTACAAATACCTTTAAGAGAATCGAGTAAGCATGTTGCGTATTGCCGTACCAAATAAAGGCTCACTTGCCGATGCTTCGATTGCAATCTTAAAAGAGGCTGGATATAGCCAGCGCACTGATAGTCGTGATTTAATTTTAGTTGATAGTGAAAATAACGTTGAGTTTTACTATTTACGCCCTCGTGATATTGCAATCTATGTCGGCTCGGGTGAGTTAGAGGCAGGAATCACGGGAAGAGATCTATTAATCGACTCCTCGGCCAAGGCAACTGAGCTTTTAGCCTTGGATTTCGGAGGCTCTACCTTTCGATTCGCTGGCCCAATTGATCGGGAGTGGGTTCTGAGTGATATATCCGGCAAGCGTGTTGCAACTGCTTATCCTGGTTTAGTCAGCGACTACCTATCATCACGCTCGATTACGGCAGATGTGGTTCGACTAGATGGAGCGGTAGAGAGCAGTGTTCGATTAGGTGTTGCCGATGTTATCGCCGATGTTGTGAGTACAGGTAATACGTTGCGTCAGGCCGGGCTAAAAATATTTGGTGATGCGATATTAACAAGTGAGGCGATCGTTATTTCGCGCACGGGCTTTGATATTCCAGCTGAGTTAGAGGTCCTTATCCGCCGTTTGCAGGGTGTAGTGACAGCCCGCAGATACGTTTTACTTGATTACGATATTCCTAAAATTAAGGTAGAGGCGGCGTGTGCAATCACACCCGGCTTAGAATCTCCTACGATCTCGCCCTTACAAAAAGCTGATTGGGTTGCAGTTCGTGCGATGGTCTTACGCAAAGATACAAACCGTGTCATGGATGAGCTCTGGAATGTAGGAGCTCGAGGGATATTAGTAACTGATATTCACGCCTGCAGATTATAGATTTTTAATCCTCTTCAACGGCCTCACGTGGTATTCCTAGTAGGTAAAGGGCCGAATCAAGATATGGGCCGCTGAGACTGCTATCTGCTGCAGCCTTAACCGCGGGTTTGGCATTGAAGGCGATACCAAGGCCAGCAGCTGCGATCATGTCCAAATCATTTGCGCCATCTCCGATTGCCACGGTCTGATCCATTGAGATTGTTTCAATCGCAGCGAAATCACGGAGCGCTTGGGCCTTTGCAGCGCGATCAATGATTGGCCCGACAAGGCCCCCAGTGAGGATTCCGTTGTCTATCTCAAGTCGGTTTGCACGAAAATGAACAATTCCAAGTTCTGCTATTAAAGGCGCGATTACATCGACAAAACCACCAGAGACTATCGAGATGCTATGACCTAAACGCTGCAATGTACGTATCAAGGTTCGTGCACCTGGCGTTAAGACGATCTCACTTTGAACCTCTGCCAATGCTGATTCAGGCAGGCCTTTGAGTAGTGCAACCCTTGCCCGCAGTGAACTTTCGAAATCTAACTCTCCGCGCATCGCAGATTCGGTTATCTCTCTTACTTGCGCACCTACTCCCGCTTTCGCGGCGAGCAGTTCTATTACCTCTTGTTTTATCAAAGTTGAATCGACATCAAGCTGCACAAGTTTCTTAGCAAAACGCATATGACCGCCAGTTTGAACTGAAATATCCACTCTATGTAGTGCCGCCACAGGAGCAAGGGCCGCTGCGACTATCTCTTGAGGAGCGCCTGAAACCACCAGCTCAATTGCCGTAACAGGAGTTGAGGCGGTTCGAGTAATGCGTTCAATGTTGGCACCTGTCGCACTGATAGCTCCAGCAATCTGCGCGATAGCTACCGGCAGAAGCTTTGAGCCGAATAAAACGACATGCAGTAATCCTTTTTTAGATGCAATGCTAGAACTACTAGTGGTTGCAAAAAGTGTTGCAATATCTACATCCATTTGTGATGCGCATTCCATCAAATCGCTCTCGATGGCTTTTTCATGGGCGGGGCTGAGGGCGATAAGAACGGTCAAAATCAAGCGGTTGCTTATGATCACCTGCTCGATATCTAAAATTGAAATTGAGAATGGGGCCAGCGTGCTAAAAAGCGCTTCGGTGATTCCTGGCCTGTCGACTCCGCTTAGGAGAATTAGACCCGTGAACTGCTCATTTTCGTTTTCTGTTGCCATAATGAGGAGAAGGTTATCGCGAATCACGCTGCGCCAAAGCAGATAATGGCCTCGCTTTACCCCTTTACGCAGTATCTTTTTGCCCTATGGGGAGTTCATCGGTTTTAGAAATCACGGGTGTCTCTGTCCGTCGCGAAGAGAAGATTATTCTTGGACCAATTGATTTCTCGGTTAATGCGGGGGAGCGTTGGGTAATTCTTGGTCCCAATGGTGCGGGTAAATCTACACTTCTACAAATCCTCTCTACGAGAATTCACCCAACAACAGGCACCGTAAAGATTCTAGATAAAACCATGGGCCGTGTAGATCTCTTTGAACTGCGCACTCGAATTGGTATTTGTGGGGCATTAAATGCCGAAGATATTCCGTGGGATGAGCTTGTAAGAGATGTAGTTTTGACGGCCGCCTATGCCGTTCTTGGTCGTTGGAATGAAGTTTATGATTTATGGGATGAGTCTCGTGCGATTGCACTGCTTACGGTTTTTGGAGTGAGAGAGTTTGCAGATCGTCGCTATGGGACATTAAGTGAGGGAGAGCGCAAGCGTGTCCAAATTGCGCGAGCTCTAATGACTGATCCAGAGCTTCTCTTGTTGGATGAGCCTGCCGCCGGACTAGATGTTGGAGGCCGTGAGGATCTGCTTCGCAGATTTGCTGAATTCTCTAATGATCCGAGTGCTCCAGCAACCGTTCTTGTTACACACCACATAGAAGAGATTCCTTTAGGGACTACGCACGCACTATTGCTTAAAGATGGAGCCATAGCTGTTTCAGGGCCAGTCTTTGATGTAATTACCAGCGAGCACATATCCGCGATTTTCCAAACACCGATTGAAGTCACGAGCACAGCAGGTAGATTTTCAGCTCGCGCTAAGGCGTAGCGTGAGTCTGTTTGACCAGTTACATCCAGATTGGCAAAGTGCGCTCGAGCCTTTTCGCCCAAATCTCTTAAGCATTGATCGTGCCTTAGAAGGCGAAGTTATTGCTCCGGAGTATAAGAATGTGATGAGAGCGCTCACGACTCCTATTGACTCCATTCGTGTCGCAATTATTGGCCAAGATCCATATCCAACTCCAGGGTTTGCTCATGGCTTTGCTTTCTCGGTCTCACGGGAGATTGTGAAGTTGCCCGCTTCTCTCAAGAATGTTTTTAAGGAGTTAGAGAGCGATTGCGGAGTTGCTATGCCGATTAACGGAGATCTCTCACATTGGTCAGAGCAAGGAGTATTGCTTCTCAATCGGATATTAACGACACGTGCCGGTCATTCTTTGGCCCACGTTGATATTGGATGGCAAGAGATTACTGATGAGGTTGCACGTCAGCTTGGTCAGCGGTCGGTAGTTGCGCTCTTATGGGGTAAATCGGCGCAAGAGCTTGCGCATTACTTCCCAGCAGAGCTAGTGATTACTTCTGCCCACCCAAGCCCTCTTTCGGCTTATCGCGGTTTTTTTGGCTCCAAACCCTTCTCTGCTGTTAATAGTATCTTGCTAAGCAAAGGGCAACAGGAGATTAAATGGTAAAAGATAAAGCCCCGCAGAAATATCCGCGGGGCTTTATCTTGAGATTTCTTAGATACTAACCAATCCAAGAATTAATTGGAGAGGACAAGAAATAGATCATAAACAGACCTGAAACAAGTAGCATCAAAGGATGAACTTCTTTGCCGCGACCCTGAACTAAACGGATTACAACGTGTGTAATAAATCCAGCTCCAATACCTACTGAGATGTTGTAGGTGAATGGCATCAAGATTATTGTTAGGAAGGCTGGGATTCCAATTCCTAGATCGTCCCAATCAATTTTCTTGATCTGTGTCATCATAAGGAATCCGACAATAATCAAGGCTGGAGTAGCAGCTTCATAAGGGATTACAGCTACTAATGGCGCGAGGAAAGTTGTGAGGAGGAACATAACTCCAGTAACAACTGAGGCAAGACCAGTACGTGCGCCTTCACCAACACCTGCAGCCGATTCTATGTAACTAGTATTTGAAGAAATTCCTGCAGCACCGCCTGCAGCGGCCGCTATGGAATCCACCAAAAGAATCTTTTGGATGTTATCAACATTGCCTTCTTTATCTGCGAGTCCAGCTTCGTGTCCGATTGCAGTAACTGTTCCTACTGTGTCAAAGAAGTCAGACAATAACAATGTAAAGAGCAACAAGATTGCCGCAATAAGTGAGACATTATCCAATGTAAATGCGCCGAAGAGATCGAACTGTCCTGTGAAATCGAATTCAGGAACAGCAATAATATCCGTTGGCACTGATGGAATGTTGAGTCCCCAACCACCGTCTACGATTGTCGGTGGATTTCCTGGCGTAAAGCCTGGGGCAATCTTGTAGAGCTTCTGAATAATGATGGCGGCAACAGTTGCACCGACGATACCGATGAGGATTGCCCCTTTGACTTTTCGAACCATCAATCCGATGATCAAAAGCGTTCCAAAGACGAAGACAACTGTGGGCCAACCAACTAGATTTCCATTAACACCAAGACCCACTGGAACTGGACCACCAGCGGTGCGACGAACAAAGCCAGCATCTACCAAGCCAATAAGGGCGATAAATAGACCAATTCCTACGGAGATTGCTATTTTAATCTGGGGTGGAACGGCCTTAAAGACTGCGACTCGGAAGCCAGTCAACACTAGAACCAAAATAATAAGACCTTCAAGAACGACAAGGCCCATCGCTGCAGCCCATGTCATCTTTGAGGCTATGCCGACTGCAACAAAAGTATTAAGACCAAGTCCAGTTGCAAGTGCAAGCGGATAATTAGCAACCGAACCCATAAGAATAGTTAATACACCTGCTACTAGTGCTGTTGTCGCTGCAACCATGGCCGGTGCAGGCTGCGCGCCGCCAAAGAGGAACTGACCGTTTTTATCTGGCGAGTAAGCCAAGATAATTGGGTTAAGGGCAACGATGTAAGCCATGGTGAAGAAGGTAACAAGACCACCTCTGACCTCTTGGGCGATCGAAGAACCACGTTCTGAGATTTTAAAATATGAATCCAGCATAATTGCAGCCTCTCTAATTTTGATAACGGGGGTGTTTAGGACCCCGTGTGCGATGAAGCGACCAGCACAACGGTCGGGGGATAGCATGAGGCTATCGGCTACTTCTCAGTAAGACGGGCTACGACACCAAGGGCTACGGCGATAGATTGACCAATAAGAACGGCAAATAGAAGCGTTCCAAGGCCGACATTTCCGCCTAGGAGGGCGCCGAGGGCTACAACGGTGAGCTCTATCGCTAAGCGAACTCGTCCGACGCGGACCCCAGAGCGCTGATGAATTGCCGTCATTAAGCCATCACGAGGACCAGATCCGAGGCCACACGTGATATATAAACTCGTCGCGACTCCCACCATTGCGATGCCAAGAAGTGCGAAAACTACTCCCCATATGAAACTGCTCTGTAAGGGAATAATTGATGTTCCGAGTTGAATCGCGATCGCGATGATGATCAAATTTGAGAGAGTTCCAAAGCCTGGCTTTTCGCGTAGAGGAATCCATGCAAGAAGCACAACCGCGCTGATTGCAAAAGTGGACCAACCCATTGAGATATTTAGATTGACAGAAATGCCTTGTGCCAGCACAGACCAGGGGCCATTACCAATATTGCTCTGGATAACGAATGCATCCCCGATTCCAAAAATGAAGAGGCCCAAAAACAATATTACGATTCTAAGAAAATTAAGATCCCATCGACCTGTTGCTGTCCAAGGAGTGTGCGGAACCGATCTATGAGGGCGCAAGAACTCGGCGAAAGCATTTACTGACACCATGAGAGCCTAGTCCATGTTGCGCCTTTAATCGATAATGCGTAACCTGCAGGAATGTTTCCAGGTATTGGCACTGTCATTAATGTTGTTGCAATCATTTGCGGGGGCTCCATCGGCGTGCTCGTTGGTAATCGATTAAGTATAAAAACCCGGACGTTGACCACTGATGTGCTGGGGCTCGTTACATTACTTGGCGCAGCATCGGCTCTAATGCCCATGTGGTCATCGCAATTTCGATCGGCGTTTCCAAGCGGTTGGCCATTACTAGTTGTTTTGGGATCACTATTGATCGGCGGATTGATCGGAAGTGCGTTGAAAGTAGATGAGAAGTTGGATTCTCTTGGGGAAAATCTACGCAAGAAATTCAAAGTCTCTGAAAATGGAACCTTCGTTGAGGGTTTCGTTTCTGCCGCATTACTGTTTGCAATTGGGCCGCTTGCCATATTGGGCTCTATTAGCGATGGTATGTCGACTGGTATTGATCAACTCTTGTTGAAGAGCACATTGGACTTCTTTGCCGCCATGGCCTTTGCCTCATCACTTGGTTGGGGGGTTGCAGTTGCTGCAATTCCAGTAGCAATCTACCAAGGAGCCTGGACAGTCATCGGTCTGTTTCTAGGTACGGTTTTAACCACCTATCAAATCGATGCAATGACAGTTGTCGGGGGAGTGATGCTAATTACGATCGGCTTAAGTTTACTCAATATTAAGAAGGTCTCCGTCGGCAATCTTCTTCCCGCTTTAGCTGTCGCTCCGTTATTTGCTTTCGCAATTCATAGTTTTCTATAACAACTAAAAGGTAGAAGCATCGATCACGAATCGATATTTAACATCACTTGCAACTGTTCGCGCATAGGCAGTGTCGGCGTAGCTGGCCCGGATAATCTCCACATCACTTACTATCGAATGTTCTCCACAGAAATTGAGCATCTCTTGTATCTCAGGAATTCCGCCGATCATTGACCCGGCGATTCGACGACGCCCATCAAGAAGCGAACCGACATTAACGGTGTACGGCTTTCCTGGTAGACCTATAACGACCAATGTGCCATCTAAGGTGAGTAAATCTAGATAGAGATTTATATCAAGATCGGCGCTGACAGTATTTAGTATTAAATCGAATTTCTTGTGCAAAGGCGTGAGAGCGGCTGGGTCTCGTGTCACAACAAAGTGATCTGCTCCCATAGCCTTTGCATCGATCTCTTTAGCAGGGGAGTGGGAGAAGACGGTAACCTCTGCCCCCATTGCGTGGGCAAACTTAACTCCCATGTGCCCCAATCCTCCAAGACCCATGACACCTACCTGCATGCCAGCACGCGCACCCCATTTTTTCAATGGCGAGTACAGAGTAATTCCTGCACACAAAAGCGGAGCGACACCTGCTAATGAAAGGTTTGATGGAATATGGACGGCATAGTCCTCGTTGATCACGAAATTATTGGAATAACCACCGTATGCGACCGTCTTACCATCGCGCTCCAAGGTGTTATATGTGCCGGTCATTCCATTGACACAATACTGCTGAAGCCCTGACAAACAACTTGGGCATGTTCGACATGAATCAATAAATACGCCAACTCCGATTAAATCCCCAACGGCAAACTTAGTAACAGAGTTTCCGATTGCTCTTACAACACCTGCAATTTCATGACCCGGCACCATTGGAAATATGGCCGGTCCCCACTCTTCTCGAACCTGGTGAATATCGGAGTGACATATACCGGCGTAGGAGATATCTAGAGCTACATCGTGGCTGCCTAAGTCACGACGATCAAAGGTAAATGGTGTTAACTGTGCTCCCGCGCTTAATGCAGCTAGTCCTTGAGATTTCACGTGATTACTCCTTAAATGGAAGAGGTTGCGAGGATACGTGAGCGGCCCTGGAAGCGCGCGCTGTAACTTGGCGCATGTGATGACGACGACAAAGAACCTCATATGCGATTTCTGCGCCCGGTATTACATCGCCAACAACGACCTGCTCGCCCGTAACAACCATTACACCACCCGATGTACGGGCATTGTGTGTTGCACGTGAACCGCACCAGCACAGCGCTTCGACCTGCAAAGCGTGAA
Organism: Actinomycetota bacterium; assembly: GCA_947465575.1. Taxonomy (GTDB): domain Bacteria; phylum Actinomycetota; class Actinomycetes; order Nanopelagicales; family Nanopelagicaceae; genus Planktophila. Next base: position 50,200 of record CANIBB010000001.1, read on the forward strand.
CGCGATCTGCCAGCTCAATCAATCGTGCAGATCCTGGAAAGAGCAAGGTTTGAAAATCCGTCAGAATTCCAAATGCAAACACGTCGATGCCCAGTCCATCAACGATTTTAGCTAATTGTTCGATTTGGGCACGCTCATAGAACTGAGCCTCATCGCAAACGATGTAATCAATGCGATCACCTGCCGATAAATGGTCTACGACATGCTTATGTAGATCCATGCCAGGGATAACTTCAATGGCGGGAGAGGAGAGTCCTAAACGCGATGAGATGACACCACTTCCGGCGCGATCTTTGTTTGTGAATATCACACCGCTTCGACCACGACTGTGATGATTATGTGCCGTCTGCAGGGCAAGCGTCGACTTGCCGCTATCCATAGTCCCGCAGTAATAGATTAACTCAGCCATGCAAACTATCTTGCCATAACTTTAGTCAAAGAGACCCTTGGCATTTAAAGCCCGCTCAAGCTGCGGCAATAAATGAAGTGCCATCGCAACGGATATATGGGATGCATCACGATATGCAACTATTGAGTCGATGATGGCGGGGCAGTAAGAGGTACAAAGCCATGGAGTTGGGTCGATGACTTCAAAACCTTTTACGACGCTAACGATCGACTTCTCGGATAGATCGCACTGGCTCGAGTTTCGTGAGGCTAGACATGAAGGTATATCTCGCGAGGGATGAGGAGTGTCGCTGATATAAATTAGATGAGGGCTCGATCCTTTGAGCGAACTCAGAAGTTTTCTTTGACCCTCGCTCCACCATTTGGCACGATCATTATTGCCGGCACGAGGTGTGTAGTACTGGAAACTACTCACGAATACCGTGGCTGGACGGATGTCTTTAATTCGAGCAATCGAATTTTCTCTCCATTTTTCACAGTGAGCGTTCTTAAAAGCGCCTTGATCTGGACGGGGTGAGTCAACTGATGGACAGGCGGACTTAGTGAAAGAGATCAATTTGAAGGATTTCTTGATTGCCAGTTTTTCAAGAGTTGGGAACCACTGAGCTGCATGTGAATCGCCATAAAGGACGATTGTCACTGAAGAACTCTTATCACCGTAAGTGCAGTAGCCCGATTTCGTTTCACCATAATTTACATGACAGCCATCGCCATACACCGCTGGTTTTGACATAACTTGGGTCAAATCAAAGCTGTATGGGTGATCGCCCTTAGTTGCGATGACCGATGTCGCGGAAGTTGAAATGAGAATTCCAATCACAAGTGAGGCGACGGTGGTACTCAAGGCAGCCCTGTAAAGTTTCTTTGGTGCAATCTTTACATGGCGAAGGGGTTCTTCTATAAATCTATTTGTAAGATGTGCCAAAACAACAGTCAGCCCGATGCAGGCAAAACGTTCGAGCACGTGTAAAGGTCGACCGAGTGCACTGCTCGGTATAACAAGAGCTGGCCAGTGCCATAAGTAAAGAGGATATGAAATCTTTCCGAGCCACTGAGAAATACGGTTATTTGAGAGATGATTAAAGACTGGTGGCCACTTCGAAATACTGGCAATCAATATTGCAGTACCTACAACTGGAAGTAATGCATTAATGCCGGGGAAGGCGGTGTTGTCGTTAAAGTTAAAGGATGCGACAAGGATTGCTGATAGACCAAGCCACGGTAAGAGTCGGTGTTTAAATGCATTAACTGGGATGAATAGAAGCAGCGCACCTATCCCCAGTTCCCATGCGCGTGTTGGTAATGAATAGAAGGCCCATATTGGGGAAGTCTGAGTTTGGTAAATCGAGAGAATAAGAGAGAGGGTTGTTATGACTGAAATACCCAATAACACTGCCCGTTTTCCCAATCGAGCCAAGAGAATCATTAGTATCGGCCAAATTAAGTAGAACTGCTCTTCAACTGCGAGTGACCAATAGTGAATAAATGGGGAAGGGGTTGCATTCAGATTCTGGTAATCATTCTCCCACCAGGCAAATAAGTAGTTAGAAATATATGCAGCAGCTGCAAAGAGATCTCTACCAAGAACATCTCGTGTGATTGCTGGCAACACAAACCATCCGACGAAAGCGGTAGTAAATAGTACGAAGACCGATGTTGGCAACAAACGTTTTATACGGCGCTGATAGAAAGCTGCGAGATTGAGATGGCCGGTACTTTCTATTTCGCGCAGAATTAGACCAGTTATTAAGTAGCCAGAAATAACATAAAAAATATCAACGCCGATGAATCCACCAGGAACTAAACGTGCGTGAAAGAAAGTTACTACGATTGCCGCGAAAGCGCGCAACCCTTGAATCTGGAGTACACGCATTTTTATGTAAGTATCAGAGTAGTGATATCAATGCCAGGGAATTTGCTTTTAACATTTTCTCTTCCTGGAAGATCTGCAATTTCGATGAGAGCAAGAACATGGGCGACTGTGCCGCCACTGCGATGGATCAAATCAATAGCGGCACAAATCGTTCCGCCCGTGGCTAGCACATCATCGATGAGCAGAACCTTGGATCCTTCTGCTATCGCATCGGTATGAATTTCGAGAACGTCGCTGCCATACTCGAGGCCATAACTTTGCGAAATAACAGTATGTGGAAGCTTTCCAGCTTTACGGATAGGGATAAATCCAGAGCCAAGAGAATGGGCAACCGCTGAGGCAAAAATGAAGCCCCGTGCTTCGATACCTGCAATCAATGTTGGCGCGTTTGCAAAGGTGGCAAAATGATTTGTGACCGCTGTAAAGGCTTCTCCATTTGCAAGGAGTGGAGTGATGTCCTGGAACCGAATACCAGGTTTGGGGTAATCAGGGATTTCACGGATGAGCGAAAGGGCTTCATCTATCTGCATGTGTCCGAGAGGAGACTTGAACTCCCAATCCCTTGCGGGAACTAGCACCTCAAGCTAGCGCGTCTGCCAATTCCGCCACCCGGACTGAGTGAAGGGTAAGGATAGCAATTCGATGAGAGAATGGCGAAATGACCACTAATGCCCATCTTGAAGGCGAAGTGATCCAAATATGCCAAGAGCTCATCCGCATCCCTAGCGTTAATTTTGGTGAGGGTAAGGGAAACGAGCAAGAGGTTGCAGATTACGTTGTCGCCTCTCTAGCCGAGGTTGGAATTGCGTCAACGATTTATGAATCAGCTCCTGGTCGATGCAATGTCATTGCGAGAATTAATGGTCGTGACTCCGCTCGGCCAGGGTTGGTAGTTCATGGACATTTAGATGTTGTACCGGTGAATGCAGATGACTGGAGCGTTGATCCCTTTTGTGGTGACATTATCGACGGCATGATTTGGGGCCGTGGCGCTGTAGATATGAAAGGCATGGACGCCATGATTCTTGCGATCGTTCGCAAGTGGGGTCGAAATGGTTACGTTCCACCACGCGATATTGTTGTAGCATTTTTTGCCGATGAAGAAGCCGGAAGTATTTTTGGATCCCGCTGGATGGTCGACAATCACCCAGAGTTATTCGCTGGATGTAATCAAGCAATATCCGAAGTAGGTGGCTTTTCAGTTACTTTGAAGAACGGAAAACGCTTGTACCCAGTGCAATCGGCGGAAAAGGGGTATCACTGGATGCGATTAACTGCCACGGGTCTAGCTGGACATGGATTGATGATCAATGAAGAAAACGCTGTTAGCGCCGTAGCCGAAGCCGTGACAAAGATCGCCGCCCATCAATGGCCTCAAAAATATACGCGAACAGTTAAAGAGTTCTTTACAACCGTAGCCAAAGTTGCGCAAAAACCCATCGACATGAAAGATTTTCGCCCACTCTTAAATGAGTTGGGATCGGCTTCTCGAATGATGAGAGCGACGTTGCAACACACAGCTAATCCAACAATGCTAGAAGCGGGTTACAAAGCAAATGTGATCCCTCAATCGGCATCTGCCGTCATCGATGGACGCTTTCTGCCGGGTTTTGAAAATGAGTTTGAAGAAACCCTGGCCAATATCGTGGGGCCTAATATAGAGATAACGACAATCGCCAAGGGAGAAGGTCTTGAATTTCCTTTTGACGGGGCAATTTCGGCAGCTATGAATAAGGCCTTGTTAATGGGCGATCCCGATGGAACTCCAGTTCCATTTCTTATGGGTGGCTTCACAGACAATAAGTCCCTCGCAAAGCTAGGAATTGAAGGTTATGGATTTGCCCCATTGCTCTTGCCGCCTGATTTAGATTTTATGTCACTCTTTCACGGCGTCGATGAAAGAGTTCCCGTGGATGGATTAATTTTCGGAGTAAAAGTCTTAGAGAGTTTTCTTGAGAACTGCTAAAAGCAGCAATTTGATGAGAGGATAGCGAAATGACGACTAGAAGCCTTATTGAAAACGAAGCCATCCAGATATGCCAGGATTTAATCAGAATCCCCAGCGTTAACTTCGGCGACGGTAAGGGTGATGAGAGAGCGGTCGCACAATACGTAGTGAAATCTCTTGCCGAGGCAGGAATTGAATCGACAGTCTACGAATCGGCACCAGGTCGCTGCAATGTAATGGCGAGAATTAAAGGATCGGATTCGACTAGACCGGGATTAGTTGTGCATGGGCATATAGATGTTGTACCGGCAAATGCCGCTGATTGGAGCGTTGATCCCTTCTGCGGCGACATTATCGACGGCATGATTTGGGGCCGTGGCGCGGTAGATATGAAGAACATGGATGCGATGATTTTGGCAACGGTCAGACAATGGTCTCGAGATGGCTATATTCCACCGCGCGACATTGTCCTAGCTTTTTTTGCCGACGAAGAGGCGGGAAGTATTTACGGATCACACTGGTTGGTTGATAACCACCCAGAGCTTTTTGCCGGTTGTACCGAAGCGATATCTGAGGTTGGCGGTTTTTCCGTCACTATCGGAAACGGTAAACGCCTCTACATGATTGAGACTGCTGAAAAAGGTATTCACTGGATGAGATTAACTGCACATGGTCGCGCAGGTCATGGCTCGCTAATGAATGATGAGAATGCTTTAACGAGATTGACCGAGGCCGTTGCAAAAATTGGTAACCATCAATGGCCTCAGCGCTATAGCACAACGGTAAAGGCGCTTTTCAAACGTGTAGCTAGTGCAGCAGGCAAGGTTTATGATGAAAAAGATCTACGCCCACTGCTTTCCGAAGTTGGCTTTGCTGCTCGCATGATTGGTGCAACGCTTCAAAATACTGCGAACCCAACTATCCTGGAGGCAGGTTATAAGGCAAATGTAATTCCCGGCTCGGCAAGTGCGGTGATTGATGGACGGTTTATCCCTGGGTTTGAAGATGAGCTGAATGAAACGATCCGCTCTCTTATCGGACCGCACATAGTCGTTGAAACTATTGCGCGCGATAAGGCGCTAGAAGTACCTTTTGAGGGCGATCTTGTAGATGCCATGTGTCATGCCATTCTTAAGGAGGATCCGGAGGCAATTCCTGTTCCGTATTTGATGAGCGGTGGAACAGATAACAAGGCATTAGCAGAGCTCGGCATCATCGGGTATGGCTTTTCACCTTTGAAGTTAGATGAAGATTTCGATTTCATGGCGATGTTCCATGGAGTTGATGAGCGTGTACCAGTTGAGGGCTTAACTTTCGGCGTCCGCGTATTGAAAGATTTTCTGGAAAACTCTTAAGCGCTTACGTCGTTGAGTGCGCTTCGAAGAATATCTGGAAGCGAAATCTCTTCACTCTTTATGACTCCACGGAGTTGAGCTCCCGTTCGCGCACCGATAATCGCGCTAGTTACTCCTGGAGCATCCCTTACCCATGCGAGAGCAACTTCAAGGGGTGAGTAGCCAAGGCCGCTAGCTGCAACTGCCACGGCCTCTACGATTCTAGAACTACGAGAATCTAAATAGGGTTCGATATGTTTAGCAAAGTGAGGCGCTGCACCGCGTGAATCGCTCGGAACTCCATTTCGATACTTACCCGTTAAAACACCACGAGCAAGTGGTGACCACGCAAGAAAACCAACGCCACAATCCTGTGCGCACTCCAGAAGTTCTATCTCTACATCTCGATTAAGAAGTGAATACTCCGATTGAATGCTGGTAATCGGTGCCTTCATTGAGTTTGACTGCTGCTTCGTCGCTGCTCGCGCTAACTGCCATCCTGCATAGTTACTGACCCCAACATAACGAGCGCGCCCGGTTGTATATGCATAGTCGAGAGCTGCCAATGTCTCATCCAGAGGAGTGTTGGAATCCCAGGCATGGATCTGCCAGATATCAACAAACTCACTTCCCAAGCGAGCTAGTGATTTATCAAGCTCGGAAATCAATGACTGGCGTGAAGCGTCGACGTTTCTTTGACCATCTGGAAAACTTAAGCCCGACTTTGTTGCAATTACCAACTCATCGCGATTGACGAGCGTTCCAACTAATCCACCAATAACTCTTTCGCTATCGCCATCGCCATATGTATTTGCCGTGTCTAAGAAATTGCCACCTGCATCTAAGTATGCCCGGCACTGATCTGCCGCTTCATGTTCATCTGTATCTCGTCCCCATGTCATGGTTCCAAGACCCAAACGCGAGAGCATCAACCCGCTGTTACCGGCTCTGCGCATTTCCATGGGGCGACCTTAGCAAGGCGGTCTAGGAAAAGCTGCGATAGCCTTAGCTTTATGCAGGTGGTTTTGATTAGACATGCCCATTCCGAGGCCAATGCCAAGGGCATACTTTCTGGACGAATCTCAGGAGTACATTTATCATCGACTGGATTGAAACAGGCCCAAGAGCTTTCACGCAGACTTGGAGCGATAAAAGTATCGCAACTTCGAATTAGCCCTCTTGAGCGTTGCGTCGAAACGATTTCTCCATGGTGGGAAAGCGTTGGAAGGAAAAGCAATCCGGGTGTCGAGATTTTCAAAGATGACGGGCTTATTGAGGTTGACTATGGCAAATGGAGCGGAAGGAAATTATCTCTTTTATCTAAGAATAAGCTCTGGAAGACTGTGCAAAACAATCCAAGTGGTATGTACTTTCCATCAGGTGAGGGTTTGGCGCAGATGCAAGAGCGGGCAATGCGGGCAGTCTACGGTGCTATTGAATCTAAAAGAAAAGGCGCCACAGTCTTAGTCAGTCACGGAGATGTGATTAAATCTATTGTTGCATCGGCACTTGGACTGCATCTCGATGGTTTTCAACGCATTGTTGTTGATCCAGCATCGGTCTCTGTCATTGACTTCAGCGGAGATAATCCTCGAATAATACTTCTCAATGATTCTCGCGCAGATTTGGAGAGTTTTATAAACGCTCCTTATAGAAAACGTAATCTCTTGGGCGGGGGAGCTGGTAAGTGAGTTTCCTCTTTGACTCCGTGGATCGATTTGTTGCAGGAACAGTTGGGCAGCCCGGGGAGAGGGCCTTCTTTATACAAGCCAAGAGCGGAGTTCGCTTAGTAACGGTCGCTCTAGAGAAGGCTCAAGTCGCAGCCCTTGCTCAAAGACTCGAAATAGTTGTCAATGATCTGCGTAAGAATGGTCTTTCGCGTCTTATAGCCTCTGAAACTAGAGATGATGCACCTCTTGATACGCCAATTGAACCGGAGTTTGAAATAGGTGCAATCTCTATGGCATGGGATGAAACTCAATCGATGATGATAATAGAGCTTTTCGAAATTACTTCGGAGGAGGAAGAGCCAGAGAACTGTTTAAGAGTTTCGTTGAATCTATCCGTGTGTGATGCATTTGTTAAGAGATCAAAAGCGCTCATTGGTGCAGGGCGATTACCCTGCCCATTCTGTGGAATCCCCATAGATGCCCAAGGCCATCTCTGTCCGAGGGCAAATGGTTATCGACGATAAATCCGCTCTTCTAACTAGTGGAGATTTAGTAGTAACAGGACGGTTAGTTGATGCTTCCAACGCCACTTTATTTGGAGCAGTCACTCATGGCGCAGAGTCAATGAACTGTATTTACAAACCAATAGCCGGAGAGCGACCCTTATGGGATTTCCCAGAGGGAGCTTTAGCTCATCGCGAATATGCGGCATATGTGTTGAGCGAGCGTTTAGGTTTCAACCTTGTTCCATTAACCATCTTGCGAGATGGTCCATATGGATTTGGAATGGTGCAAGAGTGGATTGATATAGACGAGAGCATTGATCTCTCACACTATTTTTCAAGTGATGACCCCGCCCTTCGATCGATGGCGATTTTTGATGCGATTATAAATAACACTGATAGAAAAATTGGCCACTTACTTCCGAGCCCATCGGGTCATTTGTATGGATGTGACCATGGTGTCACCTTTCATTCACAGGACAAACTGCGCACCGTGCTCTGGCAATGGTCCGGGGATGACTTAACAGATGGAGAACTCTCGATGCTAAGAGAGAGTCTGAAGAAGTTAGATGGTGAGATCGATCTTTCACCATATTTGACTCAAGAGGAACTAGTCGCACTTTCAGTCAGAATACAGAGATTAATTACGACGGCAGTAATGCCTGAACCAAATCCTGATTGGCCGGCCGTCCCATGGCCTGCATTTTAGAGCGGCATTAACTAGGATGAGAACGTGAAATCTTGGGCCAGCGTTGACATTCCTATGTTGGATAAAGCCGTTGTTCTTCCTGCTCTACATCTGACAAACTCAAAATCAGGCGTGAAAGAGTTGGTTCCGCTCAAATCTACTTACCGAATGTATGTCTGCGGGATAACTCCATACGACGCGACACATTTAGGCCATGCCGCGACGTATTTAACTTTTGATTTAATCAATAGATTTCTTCGTGCACAAGGCGCCGAGGTCAATTATGTTCAAAACATCACCGATATCGATGATCCATTACTCGAGCGGGCCAAACGCGATGGCCTTGAATGGTCAGAGCTAGCGACTTCTCAGATCAATCTCTTTACTAGCGATATGGTCAATCTGCGTGTTATTCCGCCTAAAAATTACATTGGTGCTGTTGAAGCGATTCCTTTGGTAGTAGATGCAATTGAGGATTTACAGAAGAGGGGTTCGATCTATCCGATTGAAAAGGATTATTATTTTTCAAACTCGCCCGGCTCAACATTCGGAGAGCTTTCGCACCTGAGCCGCTCCGAGATGGAGCTCATCTTCGCCGAACGTGGGGGCAATCCAAATCTGCTGGGTAAGTTGGATTCTCTCGACTGCCTTGTTTGGATGTCGCAACGAGAGGGGGAGCCCGGCTGGCCATCGAGTTTTGGTGTTGGACGCCCTGGCTGGCATATCGAATGCACAGCAATTGCAATTGAGTATCTAAAACCCGATCGCGATGAAGAGACACTCATCGATATACAGGGTGGAGGAAGCGATTTAATCTTTCCTCACCATGAGATGTGTCGCTCTCAAGCAAAGATTCTTACAGGAAAAGAGTTAGCAGCCAACTATGTGCATGCGGGAATGATTGGTCTCGATGGCGAAAAGATGAGCAAGAGTCTGGGAAATCTGGTTTTAGTTTCTACCTTAGTTTCAAATGGTGTTGATCCAATGGCCATTCGGCTGGCATTAATGGGCGATCATTATCGAATCGATCGAATGTGGAGCGATGAGATTTTGAAACGCGCAGAGATTTCAATCAAGAGATTAAGGCAGGCCCTTTCCTTAGATAAGGTTGCCAAGACCGAGGATGTCTTGCAAACCATTACCAGAGCTTTGGCCGATGATCTCAATACCGACCAAGTTGTTAAGGCGATAGAAGCTTGGGTTGATGCAAGCCTTAGTGGCGATACTGGGGGAGATAAAGAGGTGTTCGTAGATTGCCTGGATGCACTTCTTGGCTTAAAGCTCTAATCTGTCCGACGGCGACGTAAGTAGCGTTCAAACTCTTTTGCGATCATCTCTCCTGAAACATCCGGAATATCGGCTGCATCCTTCGATTTCTCTAGAGCATTAATATATTCGGCGATGTCACTATCTTCATTTGCCAAATTATTTATTTCAACTTCCCATGAATCCGCCGAAGCCGCTAGATCATCTTGCGGAATCGCAATAGAGAAGAGATCTTCTAGCGCATGGATCAATGAGAGAGAGGTTTTTGGTGAGGGTGGATTCGATGCATAGTGGGGGACAGGAGCCCACATCGAGATCGATTCGATGTCTCGGCGTAGGCAATTATCGTGAATTACACTCAAAATTCCAGTTGGGCCCTCATAAGTAGAAAGCTCTATATTCAGGTGAGACGCGGATTTTGGAGTGACGGTACTTAGATTGACAGTGATTGGTCTCGTATGCGGAATATCTGCCAATAATGATCCCAATGTTACAACCATGGATATCTCAAGGTCATCGGCTAAATCTAAAAGTTCAGCTGCAAATGTCCTCCATTTCATCGATGGCTCCGCACCTTTAACGACTACCAAATCACGTTCAAGATGAGGAAGTGCTATTCCAAATATCTCGGTACTAGGCCAACTAATATCCCTGATATCTCTCTCGTTTGTAAAAACCCTCGGGCGATTAACCTGAAAATCATAAAACTCCTCAGGATCAATTTCTGCGATTAGATGGATGATGGCATCGTCATCAGTGTTTTGCCAAGCAGATAGGAGGTGATCGAGCGCGCCCGTTGCAGCCTCTGCCGCATCGTTCCAACCAGAGAAGGCCACAATCATTACTGGATTTCGTAAGGTAGGTATCTGGTGTATCTCCACATCAACAAACCTTACGGTAACCTTCCACAAGTGACCAACCCTATGAATACCAGTTTTTTTGATGCCGTCTTCTTTGATATGGATGGACTTTTGGTTGACTCAGAACCTTTGTGGTTGGAGTCGGAGACGGAGATTACGGGAGAATTTGGTTATAGGTGGTCGGAGGCCGACCAAGTTGCCTGTCTTGGCGGCCCACTATCCCGAGTGGGTGAATACATGTTTGAACGATGTAATCATCAGAAATCACCCTCATATTTCACACAAAAACTTATAGATGTTCAATGTGCAAAACTACGTGGAAATACACCGTTGATGCCTGGAGTGATGGAGTTAGTTCGGCAGTTGCAAGATGGGGGCATCCCAACTGCTTTGGTATCTGCAAGTCCTCGAAATATTGTCGATGCCGTTCTTGAAAACCTAGGGGGGAGCCCGTTTCCCTTTTCAATAAGCAGTGATGATGTAGTTAATACCAAACCACATCCAGATGCATATCTGTTAGCGGCTAAAAAAATTGGTTCTGAAATCTCACGCTCCCTCATATTCGAAGACTCCCTGACCGGGGTAGCGGCGGCCAAAGCCAGTGGTGCGTGGCTTATAGCTGTGCCACATTTGGTCGTTGTTTCTGAAAGCGAGCGAGTTCGTAGCATCAAATCACTTGAACAACTATCTTATTCAAAGCTGGAGGAGCTTTTTTACGATTTCAGCGTCGATATTTAGGATACATGAGCTGGACAGATTGTTTTAAAGAAACACCAATCACATAGTCGACTCGGTTTAGGTGGCCAATAATCCTTCTCTATTGAAATGAAAATATCATCGGCGGTGCGATGTAGGAATTTTTCAGCAGAGTCAAGATCGGCCAGTGTTGGATTACTTTTTACTAACTTTCCATCACCCAAGTAGATCAATTGAAGTAAGCGGGGGAGTACGCCCGTAGATTTCCAGTAGAGCAGAGCATAGACCCGGAGTTGGAAGAGGGCTTTTTCCTCCCAGCCGGGTTTCGGTGCCTTTCCCGTTTTGTAATCAACGATTCGTACCTCACCGGTTGGCGCGACATCGAGGCGATCAACGTAGCCATGGAGGTAGACGTTCTCCTCAAAGTCATTTTCCAGATGCATTTCGCGATGCGTCGCTTCGAAAGTCGTTGGTTTCTCAAGAGTGAAATAAGTTTCAAGCAACGATGAAGCTCTGTCGAGCCACTCTTTCTCATTGCTTACCATGCCGGCTAATTCGGGTTTAGCCTCTAGCTGTGCCTGCCACCTAGAAGGCAGCAATTCGATGGCCGTTGCAGGAGTTCGCTCACTTGCAATACTTTCGAAGAGATCGTGAAGGACCGTGTGAACCAAAGTTCCTCGCTCGGCATCAAGGCTGGGGGGCTGGGGTAGCCGATCTATCGAACGGTACTTGTAGAGTTGTGGACAGTTGTTGTAATCATTGACGCTGCTAGGCGAAAGCCGAAGTCTGGGATCTGTACTCACGTCACGCAAGATACTCGTATCTCGACAAATATTTTCGCCTAAGATACTCCCGTGTCGAACTTAGGGTATTTCGCAATCGGTGATCGTATTCAATTGACCGACCCCAAGGGCAAGTTGTATAGCTTCACCATCGTTGCCGGAAAAGAGTGGCACACTCACAAGGGGTGGATTTCTCATGATGATCTAGTGGGGATGCCAGAAGGCTCAGTAGTAAGCACGACGGCAGGTCTTAAATTCACTGCCTTTAAACCTCTACTTGCCGATTATGTTTTAACGATGCCACGGGGCGCCACCATCGTCTATCCAAAAGATGCTGCGATGATCCTAGGCTTGGCCGATATCTACCCAGGGGCCCGTGTTTTAGAGGCTGGCGTCGGAAGCGGCGCCCTGACTATCTCTCTGCTTCGCGCTGTGGGGGATACGGGAAGCGTTCATTCAGTTGAACGCCGAGCCGACTTCGCAGAGAATGCGACATCAAATATAGAAAATTATTTTGGATCCTTACCGACTCATTGGAGATTAACCGTTGGGGATCTACAGGAGCAAGTTGTGTCCGATGAGTATGATCGAGTGATTTTAGACATGCTCGCTCCATGGGAGTGCGTAGATTTAGCTGCGCGCGCACTTCGTCCTGGCGGAGTCTTTATGGCATACGTGGCAACAACAACCCAGTTATCAGTTACAGCCGAAGCGATTAAAGCCGATGGGCGATTTACCGAACCCGAGAGTTCAGAGACGATTGTGCGCGGATGGCATCATGAAGGTTTAGCTGTGCGTCCCCAACAACGCATGATTGGTCACACAGGTTTTCTTATTCAATCGCGTCGCATGGCTCCAGGTGTTGAAGTTCTAGCTCGTCGCCGCCGACCTGCAAAAGGGGCCTACGGTGTCTCGGAAGATTGAAAGGTTAATCAATCTAACTATCGCCTTACTCGCCACCAAAAGATATCTAACCAAGAGTGAGATTTTTCGCTCGGTAGATGGATACGAGGGGAGTGAAGAGACTAAAGAGCGAATGTTTGAACGTGACAAAGATGATCTTCGTAACCTAGGTGTTGCAATTGAGGTAGGTAGTTTTGATTCGGTTTTTGAGGATGAAGCGGGTTATCGCATTAAACCGGAAAAGTATTCGCTCGATCTTGGCGAAATCTCTGGGGTTCAGATCGCTCTACTCTCATTAGCGGCCGAAGCGTGGAGAGGCGCTGCACTCGATGCACCTGCACATAACGCCCTGACTAAACTTCGCTCAGTCGGAGTGGAGTCTGATTTGGATGCACTACCTGCAATAGCTCCTCGTTTTAATCCCGCGCACAAGGACTTTCAAATTATTACAAACGCCATATCCAAGCGGGCGCGCATAAGTTTTTCTTATATTTCCTCAAACTTAGAGATCCAGCTGCGAACTATTGAGCCGTTTACCATCGCTACTAGAGATTCATTCTGGTATCTAGCGGGTAACGATGTTGATAAATCACAGATACGTATCTTTAGATTGGATCGAATAGAGGGAGATATTTCTATCTCTAAAGCTAATCAGGGTTATGAGATACCGGTTGGCTTTGATCTATTTGCCCACTTTGAAAATCAAGAGATAGCTGGCACCGCAACTATAGATCTGCGAAAAGGTAAAGCTCAATTACTCCGCACCAGCGCATTGACGATAACAGACATGGGTGAGTGGGATCGGATCACGTCGAGCTACATCGACGCTGAGAGATTTATAGAGCTTGTGCTTTGGCATGGTGAAGATGCTTTGATAATCGAGCCTGAGAGTTTGAAAACGCAGATTATCGCGAAGCTTAATGAGATTGTGGCTCACCATGTCTAAGCCAGTTCAAACTCCACTTGGGCGTACCGCCAGACTCTTAGATCTTGTGCCATTTCTAGCTTCTCACCAAGGGATAGAGCTCAAGGCTTTAAGTGAGAATTTTGATGTCACCGATGCTCAAATGATTGCAGATTTAACCACTCTTTGGATGTGCGGACTGCCCGGTTATACGCCGCTTGAACTCATGGATCTATCATTCGAATCGGGATTTGTAACGATACACAATGCCGAAACTCTTTCCAGTCCTCGTGCTCTCAGCGATGAGGAGATAATTGCGCTCTTGCTTGGTCTTGATGTTGTAGTCGCATCCCTTCCAAGTGATCGCGACGATCTTAAACTGCTCGCAATCGACTTGATCAACCGACTTTCACATCGAAGTTCAATTCCATCAAAGATGAGTGCGGTTCCTGCAACTCCTGGTTCAATGCGCGCAATAATCGAGAGCTCGCTAATAAAAAAAGGAGCGGTAGAGATTCTCTACCATTCATCCTATTCAGATGAAATTTCAAGGCGCGTAGTCATTCCAATTGAACTACGTCAAGAGAATGGCTTTGAGTATCTGTGGGGAGTGTGCCAAAGCGCTCATGCATTGCGCAGTTTTAGACTGGACCGGATTCAAGAGGCGGCTGCGAAATCGACGGTTATTGAATCAATCCCAATGAGCGCACATGTTCAGAGCCAGGGGATTTCTTACACAATTCACGCCCACTCCAGACCTCGACACGTAATTGAGAGGTTTGCCATCAATAAAGAGGAGTTCACAGCAAATCTTCGGGTCGTCTCTTTTTCCACAGAGTGGATTAGACGTTCTGTATTGGCATCGGCAGGGAGCGTCGAGGTGGTGGAACCTGCCAGTATTCGTAACGAAATCCTGCTTTCGGCACAGTCGCTACTCAGTCGCTACCAGGGGCGATAAATCCCCCTACCCATTGTTGAGGGCTCTGCGGTAGCCTTTCTCCATTCGATTTCATATACGTCAAAAAGGGAGTTCACCTCATGTTTCTGAAAGAGCCAAGTCATATCCTGATTCTCTTAATTGTCGTACTCGTACTCTTCGGCGCAAAGCGCCTCCCAGATTCTGCTCGCTCACTTGGTCGCTCAATGCGTATTTTTAAGAGTGAGATAAAGGAGATGAATACTGAGGAAAAAAAGAGTGAGGGCGAAACAACTCCCGAGAAGTAGTTACTCATGGCGTCCATTTCAGACGCACGGATGCCCCTGCTTGATCATCTTCGCGAACTAAGGAAGAGGGTTTTCCGCGCAGCTATCGCGATAGTCCTTGCATCCTTTGTTGGATGGTATTTTTATAATGAGATTATTACTCAGCTTGCTCTGCCTGTCTGTGATCTTAAAGCGGCACAAAGCTCTGGGGCTACGCATTGCGGTTCGCTCTATATCAATGGTGTTCTCGGTCCGCTTAATCTACAAATCAAGGTCGCACTCCTTGCCGGTGTAATTCTCTCGGCGCCTCTTTGGCTCTATCAACTCTGGGCATTTATCGCTCCAGGCCTGCACCGTAAAGAGAAGCGAAACTCAGTCCTCTTCTTAGTGAGTGCAACACCTTTCTTCGCAATTGGTGCGACTTTAGGCTATCTCGTACTTCCCATTGCTATAAAAGTTCTCTTCGGCTTTACGCCTAATGCGCTTTCAAACTTGGTGAAGTTCGATGATTACTTAGATTTTGTTATGCGCATTATCTTGCTCTTTGGCTTAGCCTTTGAACTTCCGATATTTCTAGTGACTTTTAACCTCATTGGTTTTCTTCGGGGAGAGACCATACTTCGGCCATGGCGAATTTGGATTTTTTGCATCGTTCTCTTTACCGCCGCCTTTACCCCGACGGCAGATCCATTTACCATGGCGCTTTTAGCACTTCCCCTGTGCCTTCTGTACTTTATGGCTGGTGGAATCGCCCTATTAGTCGATAGGCGTCGCGATAAACGTTCCTCTAGCCTTCAAACAGGTGTTTCAACTATCGAGGCCGCAACACCTATCGAGTGATTGAGCGATAAGGTCGCCCTATGTGGGCGCTAGTTATAAATCCAACCTCTGGTAGCGGAAGAGGTGCATCTATAGGCCGACATGTTGCTGGATTCTTAAGCGCGCGTGGAGTTGAGCACGAGATAGTCTCTGGCGATTCAGCGATCTCTCTCGTCACACACCTATCAATCTTCATTGCAAAGAATCCTCAATGCCAGGGCGTCATCGCCGTTGGTGGAGATGGGTTAGCCCACGTTGTACTCCAAAAGACGGTGCCGGCCCAGATTCCTCTAGCTGTCATTCCAGCGGGTACCGGTAATGATTTTGTCCGAACCCTTGGATGGTCACTTGACTCAATTGATCCGTATCTAGAGTCAATTATCTCCACGTCACCGAAAACTATGGATCTAGGGTTAGTAGATGGCGAGTGGTTCGGAGCTATTTTATCAACGGGCTTTGATTCGATTGTAAATGAGAAGGCCAACACAATGTCTTGGCCAAAGGGCCCAATGAAATATAACGTCGCAATAGCGATCGAACTGCCACGTTTCTCACCCCGTCATTACGAAATAACTTTAGATGATCGGACAATCTCTACTCAAGCGATGCTCATCGCTGTATCAAACGGGCGCTCTTATGGTGGCGGAATGTTGGTATGTCCGGATGCAGATATTCACGATGGGTACTTCGATGTCATGGTCTTGCACCCTGTATCAAAACTTGAGTTCTTGAAAGTCTTTCCACGGGTTTTTAAAGGTACCCACGTGACACATCCAGCAGTTGAGATTGTACGAAGCAAGAAAGTAAGCATTAAAGCCGAAGCGGTGGCCTATGCAGACGGCGAACGGATTGGCCCGCTTCCAATAACCGCAGAATGTATCCCAGGCGTTATGCAGACGTGGCTTCCATGAGTACACCCGCTCAAAAATATGCAGCTGCCAAAGTTCGCGGCGCTCATCCTGTAACCCAAGAGTTCCTTTCTACATTCGATTTTGAATTTGATCCATTTCAAATCGCTGCATGTCACGCCGTTGAAGAGGGCAGTGGTGTACTTGTTGCGGCACCGACTGGTGCAGGAAAAACTGTAGTGGGAGAGTTCGCAGCATATTTTGCGATTAATTTGGGCAAGAAGTGTTTTTACACAACGCCAATTAAAGCTCTATCCAATCAGAAGTACTCAGAGTTTGTAGCAAAGTTTGGTCAAGATAGGGTCGGCCTGCTTACTGGCGATACAAGTATTAACTCCGAAGCCGATATCTTGGTTATGACAACCGAAGTTCTTCGCAATATGTTATATGCCGGCTCCTCAACTCTTACCAATCTGGGTTATGTAGTCATGGATGAAGTTCATTACCTGGCTGATAAATTTCGAGGCGCTGTTTGGGAGGAGGTACTCATCCATCTCATGGAGAGCGTTCAGGTTATTTCTCTTTCGGCCACCGTTTCCAACGCCGAAGAGTTTGGTGAGTGGCTTGGAGAGGTACGTGGAAATACGACGGTTATAGTGAGCGAAATTAGACCGATACCTTTGTATCAGCATGTTCTTATTGGCAACCGCATGATGGATCTCTTCCAACGGCCTGGAGAGATTAACCCAGAGATTTTGCAGCGAGAGCGCGAAGCGATGCGCAAGTCATCGATGGATAGACATCGTAGAGGTCGATACAGCGAACCAAAAGAGCGCTTAACGCGCGCAGACGTAGTTGAGAAACTACAGCGCGAAAATATGCTTCCAGCAATCACCTTTATATTTTCAAGAGTTGGTTGTGATGCTGCCGTTAAACAGTGCCTCGCAGCAGGCATTCGTTTAACTTCGCCTGAAGAGCGCGTCGAAATAAAAGCCACTGCTCTGAAATATATCTCTAACATCTCGACTGAGGATCTAGAAGTCCTAGGCTTCAATGAATGGTTAACGGCTCTAGAGCGTGGAATCGCCGCACACCATGCTGGTCTGCTTCCAAGCTTTAAAGGCGCTGTTGAGGATTTGTTCCAACGTGGTTTGGTGAAGGCGGTATTTGCCACTGAAACTCTGGCACTCGGAATTAACATGCCTGCCCGTACCGTTGTTCTGGAAAAGCTCATGAAGTTCAATGGCGAGGCCCATGTTCCTATTACGCCGGGGGAGTACACCCAGTTGACTGGTCGAGCTGGCCGCCGGGGAATCGATATTGAAGGTAACGCTGTAATCCAATGGTCGCCAACGGTTGATTCAGCCGCTGCCGCAGGCCTTGCTTCAACTCGCACGTATCCGCTTCGTTCATCTTTTAGCCCCTCATATAACATGTCGATAAATCTCATTGCACGCTTTGGGAAAGAGCGTGCACGTAGATCTCTTGAATCATCCTTTGCTCAGTTCCAGGCCGACCGCGCCGTCGTGGGACTTTCAAGGCAGATTCGCAAGAATGAAGTTGCAATCGAAGAGATTTTAGTCAACGCGCAGTGCCACCTTGGCGATTTCATCGACTACGCAAGTATTCGGCGAGAAATCAAAGAGGTTGAAGTTCTTCTTAGTCGCCGTGATCAAAAGAAGAGCTTCGATAACCGTCAGCGTTCTCGTCTAGAGAGTGATTTAAGCGATCTCCGAAAATCGATGCGCAATCACAGTTGTCATAGCTGCAACGAGCGTGAAGATCATGCCCGTTTTGCCGAACGTGCTGGACGCCTAAACCGTGAAAACGAGGGGTTGCGTAATCGCGTTGAGAGCCGTACGAATGTTATTGCAAAGACTTTCGACCAAATCTGTCAGGTACTAGACCATTTAAACTATATCGAGGGTGAAAAGCCAACGCCACAAGGAAAGATTCTGACTAAAATCTACGCAGAATCAGATCTTTTATTGACCGAATCGATTCGCTGCGGACTCTTTGATGAACTGACTGCAAATGAACTTCTATCGATCGCGTCATGCATGATCTTTGAGACCAGATCGATCGAAAAGCAAGCTCCGAAAATGCCAAGTCCTAAGGTTTCGAATGCGCTCACCGAAGTCATTTCAATCTGGGCGCAACTGGAGGAGATAGAGACGCAGTTTGGAGTCAAGACTCAACGTGAACCCGATGCTGGTTTTTGTTGGATTTCATATAAGTGGGCAAGTGGTGGCTCACTTCAAAGCGTGCTCAAAGGTAGCGATATGTCGGTCGGTGATTTTGTTCGCACTACTAAACAGTTAATCGATCTCCTTAATCAAATAGCGGGTGCTAGTGAAAAACTGCGCCCAGTCTGTAGGGACGCCGTCAAACGAATTGATCGCGGGGTAGTTTCCTACCTTATGGGAGAAATATGACCCTCATGCTTTTAGATAGCGCCTCACTTTGGTATCGCGCATATTATGGAATGCCAGATACTTTGGTTGCACCTGATGGCACTCCAGTAAATGCTATCCGTGGCTATATCGATATGACCGCACGATTGATGAGTATCTATAAACCAAATCGCATCGTTGCATGTTTAGATGGTGATTGGCGACCAACATGGCGTGTGGAGTTATTTCCTGACTACAAAGCTAACCGTTTAGAAGAGGAGGGGGATGAAGAGGAAGAGCCAGAAACTCTTACACCGCAGATTCCAATTCTTTTAGACTTACTTGATCTCTTTGGAATACCAGTTGTGGGCGTCGATGATTTCGAGGCCGATGATGTAATGGCTACATATGCCGAGGTTGAAAAGGGGCCAATTAGAATCGTTACAGGTGACCGTGATCTTTTCCAAATGGTCGATGATCAACGTGATATCAAAGTGGTTTATTTGGCTAAGGGAATATCGGCCCATGATTTAGTCGACATTAAATATGTTTCAGATAAGTATCAAATTCCGGGGGAGAGGTATGCCCTCTTTGCAATGTTTCGCGGGGATCCATCTGACGGTCTTCCAGGTGTTCGCGGTATTGGCGAAAAAGGTGCGGCGTTGATTGTCAACAACTTTGCAACTGTGGATGAGGTGTTAGCCGGAGCCCATGCTGGACATGATGCCTTGCCAGCCGCATTAGCTAAAAAGATCATCGCTGGTACTGATTACCTTAAAATTGCCCCAACAGTTGTACAAGTTGCCAGAAATGTAGCTTTACCTCAAGTTGATCTGTCGATGCCCAAGGCGCCTGCAGATCTTTCAGAGATTTATCGGTTTAAGGAGCGCTACGGACTGGGTGCCAGCGTTGATCGTTTGATCAGTGCACTCGGTTGGTAAATATTCTCCTCAGTATTATCAGCGGTGCATTACTAAGTGCAGCCTTTGCTCCTCTTTCACTGTGGTGGTCTGCTCCTTTGGCTATTGCCTTACATATGCAAAGTTTAAAGAGCTCTTCTCGGCCATTCCTTAATGCATTTATTTTTGCACTAACTTTTAATACAATTGCACTGCATTGGACGAGTATTTATGTGGGTTCAACACCCTGGATAATCCTTGCCGTAGGTCAAGCCGTGCTTTTTATTCCCTTAGGTCTGATAAAAAAGTGTTCAATTGCGTTTTATCCTTTGATATTTTTGATTCTTGAAGAGATTCGGGGGAGTTTTCCATTCCAAGGTTTTGGATGGTTACGAATCGCTTATTCACAAGCAGACTCTCCTTATCGGGGGATAGCAGCCTTCGGTGGGGCAGCGGGTCTTAGCGCGATAACTCTCTCAATCGCATTGGTGTTATTTTCAATATTACAAAAGCGTTTAACAATTCTGCCTTTATTGCCTCTATTTCTTCTGTTGATTCCACTGAATATACAAAACGTTGGAACTGTCAAAGTATTGATGGTTCAAGGCGATGTGCCCCAGTTAGGTTTGGATTTTAATTCCAGAGCGACTGAAGTCTTTAACAATCACGTACAGGAAACAAATAAGGCTTTACAATTAAATAGCGATGTCGACTTCATATTGTGGCCAGAAAATGCCGTAGATGTAGATCCATTCACCAACCAAGAGCTTTCGAAAACACTCGATGCTTTCGAACACCCATTGATTGTCGGCGCAGTAATACGTCAAAACAATGAGCTTCAAAATGTTTCGATACTTTGGGGATGGGATGAGAAGAAAATATATATAAAGCAGCATTTAACCCCGTTTGGCGAATACATTCCATTAAGAGCCTTAGCCGAGAAAATCTCACCATTTACCGATTCAGTGGAGGATTTTTCAGCCGGTGATAAATCGACAATATTCTCAATTGGAGCTGCCAAAATTGCGCCGATAATCTGCTTTGAACTCATCGACGATGAGATTCTTCATAAGGCGGCAATTTCGTCGAATCTCATAGTCGTACAGACAAATAGTGCGACATTTGGCAGATCGGCAGAGACTGCACAACAGTTAGCGATTTCTAGAGTTCGAGCTATTGAACATGGAAGAAATATTCTCTCAGTGTCGACAACTGGAATATCTGCACAAATTGACTACGCAGGAAAAATAATTCAAAGTACGCAGATTCATACACCGGCACACATATTTGCCGAGCCAGAGTTAATCACTAGCCAAACTCCCAGAGATCGAGCTGGAGATTGGGCGTTGATAGCGACATTGTTATGGCTATTTGCCCTTGGGCGTAAGCGCAGTCAGCGCTATATCTAACGCCGATAAGTTACATTATGTAAAGTTAGGCGAACTCAGAGATGGGTGGACAGGAGCAGATTAGATTCCTATCCCCGTGAGCCCCATCGATACGCCCCACCGTTGGCCAGTACTTGCCCGGCATTCCAATGATCTCGCCGCTGACTAGGCCGCTACGTACTGTAGGCAGGCCACCGAGCTCACGAGGATACAAACGCTCCCAGTTGGCTCCAATAACCGATTCAATCGTGTGTGGGGCGTGGTGGAGCGCTGACTCCTCCACGCTTATCTCTCCATCGATAATCGATTGAATCTCTCCATGAATCGAAACCATCGCCGCAATGAATCTATCGATTTCGGCGATATCTTCACTCTCAGTCGGTTCAATCATCAGAGTTCCAGAGACAGGAAAGCTCATGGTTGGGGCGTGAAACCCGTAATCCATCAAACGCTTGGCGATGTCATCAACGCTTACGCCGCTGATTTTAGTAATCTCGCGTAGATCCAAGATGCACTCATGGGCAACACGACCGGCCTCCCCCGTATAGAGAACGGGAAAGTATGGATTGAGTTTTGCTGCCATGTAGTTGGCCGACAAAATCGCAACTGATGTCGCTCGTGTTAATCCAGCTCCACCCATCATTCGAATGTAGGCCCAGGAGATTGGCAAAATGCTGGCAGAGCCATATGGGGCTGCGCTAATTGGCCCAGGACCAGTTTGTGGTCCTGCCAAGGCATCGAGAGGGTGATTGGGAAGAAATGGTGCCAGATGTGCACGAGAGATAACGGGTCCAACACCCGGTCCCCCGCCTCCGTGAGGAATACAAAAAGTCTTATGAAGATTGAGGTGGGAGACATCTGCGCCGAATTTTCCTGGCTGTGATAGACCCACAAGAGCATTTAGATTCGCACCATCTACGTATACCTGGCCACCGGCTTCGTGAACCATTGCGCAAATATCTGTAATCGCCGATTCAAAGACTCCATGCGTTGAAGGATAGGTAACCATGATCGCCGCTAAGGACGATGCATGGAGCGCGATTTTGCTCTTCAAATCCTCGATACTGACGTTGCCATTTTCATCGCACTCAACAACAACGACTTTCATCCCTGCCATGACAGCCGACGCGGCATTTGTTCCATGTGCACTGGATGGGATCAAACAGATTGTCCGAGCATTATCTCCACGCGAATCATGGTAATTACGAATTGCAAGTAGTCCCGCGAACTCGCCTTGACTACCAGCATTGGGCTGTAGTGAGACTGCGTCATAACCGGTAATTGCAATGAGCCAATCAGATAGCTCCGAGATTAACTGGCGAGATCCAACGCTCTGATCTATTGGAGCAAATGGATGCAGTGAAGAAAACTCTGGCCATGTAACGGCCTCCATCTCAGTCGTTGCATTCAATTTCATTGTGCAAGAGCCAAGAGGAATCATTGTTCGGTCTAGAGCTAGATCGCGATCCGACAACATGCGTAAGTATCGCAGCATCGATGTTTCTGACCTCAGAGTATTAAAGATTGGATGACGCAGATAGGAAGAAGTTCTAA
>CANIBB010000002.1:0-39505 GCA_947465575.1 Actinomycetota bacterium
ATTTTTGTTGTGCATGTAGAAATATTAGGTTGCGCAATAGTACCCATGACGGTTTGTGCAATTGGAGAACACTCATCAGGTTGAGCGCAAATTACTTTCGCAGCTGAACCACCTCTAGCGAGCCCGATAGCTGTTGCGACAAGGAGTCCGCCACCTCCAGTAGGTAGATATACATGGCTCACTGATCCGTGAGTAGAAATCTCTTCGCCGATAGATTCGGCACCCTTCATTCCTTCAGGGTTAAATGCATAAGCCGTAATTGTTAATAGTAAATTCTCTTCCTCTGCAATTTTCTTTAGCGCTAACATATCTGCAGGCCCCAGATCTAACATTGGAATCATGAGTACGCCGTAGGGTTTAATTGAAGCTACTTTCTCCGCAGGGGCAGTGGCGATTATGCAAAGAATTCCAGGAAGACCGGCCCTAGCACCGTATGCGCTCATTGCTGCGCCGCCATTTCCAGAAGATGTTCCAAGCCACCCTCGACAACCTTGAGATAACGCTTCAAGCATTGTGGTTCTAGCAATTCGATCCTTATACGAACCGGTCGGATTCAAATACTCTGCTTTTGCCCAAATCTTCTGCATGCCCCATTTGCGGGCCAAAGTTTGTAAGGAAACTAAAGGTGTATTGCCTTCGCCCATCGACAAGTTTTGAGTAGTGTTCATAGCTTCGACGCAACTATTGACAGGGTGTCTCCAGGTGAGACTCGAGTTACTCTTCGCATGAGCATTACAATTCCCGAACTTGGAGAGAATACCTTTTCGCAAGTATTAGCTTCATCGTCAATTACTTCACCCAAAAGATCTCCTTGTGCGACATGCGATCCAACTTCGGCTGTTGTACAAAAATACCCCGCAGTCGTAGAAATCACTCCTTCATCCGTATTGCCATCACCCGATACGGAGATAGTGGTATATGAAGCTTTTGGAGATTGGTCAATCATTGCCAATGAATGAAGTATGCGAAGAACTCCGCTAACGTAAGTTTCTAAATCTGCAGTGCGAACTTGTCCACCGCCTCTACCTTCAACATATATAGAAGGTATTCCTAAAGCTTCAGCCGCTGAAAGCGATCGACCAGGTGAAGGGGGTCCACTATGTATCCATGTATATGGTGCATCAAAAATCTTTGCATATGCCGCCGATTTAATAGACAGCACGGGATCTGAGTCCAAGTAACCACACAGGAGGGCCATATCGAAATTCCTCCCAGCAGAATGAAGATCAATCACAAGGTCTGCTCCCTTAATTAAATTCTCAGTCAAGAAAGCTGCAACCTGTTCTGTTGGATTTCCAGAAGTGTTTCCGGGAAACACTCTGGCAAGGTTCAACCCGTCAGTTGGACTATTTCGTGTTGATGCATTCCAAGCAACTGGGTGGGCTGGCGCTGCAAATTTAACATTGCCTCGCATGAGAGTTCGCTGGAGGAGGTTTCTGATCTGCCTACAGGCCAATACTCCTTCGAATTCATCTCCATGAACTCCTCCAAGAATTGCGATAGTTGGTCCATCGACTTTTCCCTTTACATATTCGATGGTCGGAAGGAGCGAAGTCATGAGTAAAAGCCTATTTCGATTGTTTACATTATGGCAAGGAGTTTAAGACTGGGAAATGAATAATTGTCCAGCCAGTGGAAATTCTTCGGACTGTGCTTTTGTAAAACCTTCTTGCGCTGTCGTAATGAGCAACTGGGACTCATTCAAGCCGCCAATTGCCACGCTTGTTACTTGTTCGGCAGGAATAGACAACTCATTTAAAAAACCGCCCCCTAAATCGTAGAACCTAACTACAGATTTACTATAAATTGCTAACGAAATCCTCCCCGCGGAATCTAGAGAAATTCCATCAGGGAAACCATCATCGGGCGGCAATTGAATAAATATCCTTGAGTTTGAGATATCGCCGGTTAAAACATTTACCTGATGTTGCCAGACTATTCGCTCGTAGGAGTCAACATGATAAAGCTGCTCTCTTTCATGATCCCATGCCATTCCATTTGTTAGAGAGAAGCGGGGTAGTGCCTGCTTGATATCTCCACTCTTGTTAATTCGCAAAAGTGCCCCAGTGCCTTTCGCGCGATCTGGCGAGACTGTTCCAATCCAAATATTTCCGGCAATATCGGCGATACCGTCATTAAGTAGCCAGTTCGGTGGCATTGGAATTTCTATTGATTTGGATATTTCGTGTAAAGCATTTGATTCAGATTCAAAGTATCTCAGAGTGTTCTCCACTGCGACAACAACACGAGAGTCACCAATAGGCTGAACCAATGAGGTTCTAACATTGAATTCTTTTTTGCTTATAGGTAAATTATCCAGTTCATCAATCGAACCGCCTGGTCTCCAATACACAACGCCCTGTTCAGCATCTACCCACCACCAGTGGCCTTCTGCCCATCTTGGACTTTCACCCAAGGCACATCGCGGCGCCCCAAATAATTTAACTTCTTTAAAATCACTTGGCATATATCTCCGGTTAGCAGTTCACTTATTTGGACCAAGCATTCACATTAGTTTTACTGTACCAAGAAATGAGGAAGCGGGTATAGCGGAGGCAAAATACTCACTATATGTCTTTGTCACTATGTGCCCTTAGTCGGGCTGAACCAATCTGTTATCTCGCGTACTTCCTGACTTGATTAAGTCATAGCCGAGAGTTATCAGCGCTATCCAAATAAATACAAAGCCAACCCATCTTGCTGTCGGCATTGGCTCATGACGCACGAAGACTGCGATCATAAATGCCATTGTTGGGGTTAAATATTGCATTAAACCCATCATCGTAAACGGAATCCTGGTCGTTGCACCATTGAAGAGAAGCAGCGGAATTGCAGTTACTACGCCTGCACCAATCAAAAGAGCGGTTGAGCTAACACCATGACCAAATTGACCATCGCCCCGCTGACCAATCCAAATCAAATAGCTACCATAGAAGACGGAAGATATTAAGGTTTCAATCGCAAGCCCCTGAAGCGCACCCAAATTGATCTTCTTCTTTACAAAGCTGTAACAGCTCCATGAAATTGCAAGTGAAAATGAGATCCATGGTGGACGTCCATAGTCAAGAGTTAGAATTATTACGCCAACTATTGCAACAATAAAAGCTATCCATTGAATCTTTCGCATCTCTTCTTTGAATGCCAAGATTCCCATAAGAACTAAGAGAATCGGCTGCATGTAATGACCGAGTGAAGCTTCAACAACCTGTTCGTTATTCACAGCCCAGATATATGAAAGCGAATTTCCTGACATAAAGACTGCCGCCAAGGTAAATTTCCAGAAATTTCCAGGGGCAAGCATCAAAGCAAAAGTGGATTTCAGTTGATTTCCGATAGAAAGTGCAATTACACAAAAGACAAACGACCATACTGAACGATGTGAAACCATTTCCAAAGGCGTTGCTGGTTTTAATAGCGGCCAATAGAGCGGAAATAAACCCCAAAGCGTGTAAGAAGAAAGGCCGTAAATAAAACCAAGACGAGTTTTACTCATCAATTAACGGTAATTCGTAATTTGAATCAGCCAATTATAAGACCCTCTATCACTATGCGGATTTCTAGAAATTACTTATTCTTTCGGGCGCTATTGTAGGGTAACTTATTCTCATGATTAAGAGCTCTCGTAAATTCCCGAGCCTCCCATATTTTTGGTCGTTAATCGATTGGACCATTCCATCGCTTAAACCCTACAAAGGACAGTTACTCCGAGCACAAACCATTAACGACTTAGCCAAAATTGCAAGAAAGCGCACCCCAAAAGTTGTCTTTGATTATGTTGAGGGTGGAGCAGTTGATGAGATCGCATATTCCAGAAGCCGTGAGGCATATTCCAAAATCGAATTTAATACACGCGTCTTGCGCGATGTATCGAAGGTAGATACCAGCGAAAAGATCTTAGGCAAAGTTGTAGATATCCCAATCTGCTTTGCCCCAACCGGATATACCCGCTTAATGCACCATGTTGGTGAGCCAGCAGTTGCAAACGTAGCCAGCAAAAACAATTTAATTTATGCACTTTCAACCATGGGGACAACTTCACCAGAAGAGCTTGCGGTGGCTGTTCCAGATTCTAGACGTTGGTTTCAAGTTTATATCATGAAGAATCGAAGCGATAGCTTGGCTGTGATTAAGCAGGCAGAGGACAATGGATTTGAGGCCCTAGTTTTAACAGTTGATACAGCTGCCACAGGTCTGCGATATAGAGATAATCGAAATGGTCTTACAGTGCCACCTAAAATTAGAATCAATACCGTCTTGGCAATTGCGCGCAAACCAATTTGGTGGCTCAATTTATTTACCACTGGAAAATTAGAGTTCGCAGCCTTCAGAGGTTGGGATAAGCCACTTTCACAACTTGCTGCATTAATCTTTGATCCATCAACAACCGTGGAAGATATAGATTGGCTGCGTTCAGTTTGGAAAGGCCCAATTATTATTAAGGGAATTCAAAATGTCGAGGACGCAAAAGCCGTGGCAAAGCTAGGCGTTCAAGGAATTATTCTCTCCAATCACGGTGGTCGCCAATTTGATCGCGGCCAGATTCCACTAGAAATCCTTCCCGAAGTTGTTAAAGCCGTGGGAAATGAAGTTGAAGTTTATATCGATGGCGGAATCATGTCCGGACTTGATGCACTGGGTGCAATTGCACTGGGTGCTAAAGCAGTATTCATCGGTCGTGCCTATCTGTATGGAGCCATGGCTAATGGTGAAGCCGGTGTAGAGCAAGTAATTGAAATCATGCGTAGAGAGTTTGAAAACGGAATGGCACTCTCCGGTGCAGCCAATATTGCCGAACTTCGCATTAATGGAGCCCGAATTAGGAACTAGCAAGTGTGCTATTTATTGAGGTTATCTGCGCAAGCCGTAAAACCCTGGCGGGTTACCCGAGCGATTAATGAGTGGAAGTACATGAGGGTAGATATTCAGGCCGGGGTGCATAGCCGTTAGAGTTACGGAGTGGCCAAAGCAATCGTTATCGGTGCCGGAGTAATTGGCTGCTCAATCGCCTTTGAAATGGCGGCCAAGGGCTATGACGTTATTGCTATTGATAAAGCACAAGGTCCAGGACAGGGCTCAACAAGCGCCTCGAGTGCCGTCGTTCGATTTAATTACTCTACTTATGATTCAGTAGCCCTTGCGTGGGAATCATTTCACTGTTGGAAAAACTGGCCCGAGCATCTTGGCAAAGAACAAGAGCGCTATTCACAGATGATTGATGTGGGTGTTGTTATGTTGGATGCTCCCGTGATTTCAGGAGAAAAAACATCGCAGTTATTTGAAAAGGTCGGAATCCCATACAAAGTTTGGAATTCATTAGATTTGTCAAAGAATGTAAATGGAATCGATGTTGGTAAATACTGGCCACCCAAAGCATTATCTGATGAAGCATTTTGGGAAGATGCCAAAGATTCACTGGGCGCGATCTATACCCCTAACGGAGGCTATATCGATGATCCATTACTGGCGACACAGAATTTAGCGCAAGCGGCAGTTAATACTGGTGTTACGTTTCGCTTCAAAAGTAAAGTAACGGCGATTCTCCATCAAGGGAATCGAGTTATAGGCATAGAGATAGATGGCTCCGAAAAGATTTTGGCAGATGTCGTAGTCAATGCTGGAGGACCTTGGTCCAATCAGATTAACAAACTTGCCGGTGTTGGGGGAGATTTCACAATCTCTGTTAGGCCGATGCGTCAGGAAGTTCATCAAATAAATACTCCGATGAATTTAATTCCAGGACCAATTATTGGAGACCTAGACCTAGGTACCTATATGAGATCTACTCCAGCTGGAGCAACACTTATTGGTGGCACCGAGCCTGAGTGTGATCGCCTTGACTGGGTCGATGATGTTGAGGCGGTAAATCTCAATAGAACTAAAGAGCTCTTCGAGGCTCAAGTTACTCGAGCAGCACGTAGGTTTCCTGCCCTAAAGATTCCAAACTCACCATCTGGCATTGCTGGCATATATGACGTTGCCTCTGATTGGACACCTATTTATGATCGGACCGGCCTCGATGGGTTTTACGTAGCCATAGGTACGAGCGGCAACCAGTTTAAGAACGCTCCGATGGTTGGGAAGTTGATGACAGAGTTAATCGATGCAGTCAGCGCAGGCAGAGATCACGATGCCGATCCCGTGCGAGTGCGCGCTGCGCATACAGGCAACGAGATCAACATGGGTACCTTCTCGCGAAAGCGCCTATTTAACGCTGACAATTCAGGAACTGTGATGGGATAAAAAGGAAAATCCCAGTGCCAACTCTATTTGTTACTGATTATTTCCACAGATCTCGTTATTGAATTCAGAAACTCCATATCTGGGACAACTCCGATTCCAACCCCATTGGGTACATCTAGATATCCATCAACCATTTCAAAGGGCGTCGTAATATCCTGCTTGAAGAATCTAGATGATGCAGATGTGTCACCAGGTAAAGTAAATCCAGGAAGAGCGGCTAGCGCAAGATTGGCTGCACGACCGATACCTGTCTCTAACATTCCGCCACACCATACTGGAATCGATCTCTCCAAACAGTAGTTATGAATTTTAACCGACTCCAAGTATCCGCCAACTCGTCCTGGTTTGATATTTATTACTGACGTTGCCTCTAACTCAAGTGCATCCTGGGCAGAGGACAAGGAGATAATCGACTCATCTAAGCAAACCGGTGTCGTCATAATCCTTGCCAACTGTGCGTGGCCAAGGATGTCATGCTCATCTAAGGGCTGTTCGATTAGTAGCAGATTAAACTCATCCAACTGCTTGAGATGTTTCGAATCACTTCTTGAGTACGCTTGATTCGCATCCACTTGCAATGGCTTATCGGGAAAGAGCGCACGAATTTTTCTTACCGGTTCAATATCCCAGCCAGGTTCAATTTTAAGTTTAATTCTCTTATATCCAGCCTCAACATAAGAAGTGACTTCATCTACTAAAGCCTCAATTGAAGGTGCTATTCCGACTGAAACCCCACATGGAACTTTGGATTTATTGGCACCAAGATATGTCGCAAGGGAAATGCCAGCGATTTTTAATTCTGCATCCAGAATCGCGGTTTCTAGGGCTGCTTTGGCCATTTGGGCACCTAGGTAAGGCTTTAAGAGCTCGGAAACAGTACGGGCGGAAACATCAGTTGCTCTGTTTAGTGCAGGTATCAAGAACTCTCGCATAGTCTCTAAACACCCTGAAATATATTCAGGTGAATATAGAGGCGAAGACATAGCGACGCACTCTGCCCAGCCGATTACAGCATCTTCAGTCGTAACCTTCACAATCAATACTTCGCGATCGGATTGGGAGCCGAATGAAGTTCTAAATGGTCTTACTAGCGGCAGATGAATTCTCCGAAGTTCATACTCGACAATCTTCACTTACTCTCCTTTGTAAGAATGTAGCCATCAACATTTGAAAAGCCGACGACTTTGTAACCGTTCTCAAATGCTGAAAGGAATTCGGCCCTCACGCGTAAGCGTTCAACCATCGCCTCTTCAGCGCTTCTAGCCCTTAACGCAACAATATCTTCAGGGATGGCAATACTGATTGCGCCGTGGGGTAAGTCAGAAGTGGCACGTGATGATGGTGGAACGTCTGCCGATACATGCCACTTCACCATAATGCGATCAGATACATCACCTGCGTTCACTAAATCCGTCATCGACCCATAGAAATCTGGATAATATTCTGAAACTTCAACCCCAAGCTTTGAAATATTAAAACCTGCGTTCTTTCGCACAAGGGGATCAAAGGTCCAAGTAATGAAAGGAATATTTCTTTCGAATGCCCATGTGTACTGATGGCGCTTCATTAATGCACCGACACCTAAATCTCGACTGTGCGGGTCCACCGCCGACATATGTGAATGCAGATGAGTTCCACCAGTAATTCCGATAAAGCCAAATGTCGCTCCCAGAATTTCATCCCCGCGAAAAGCCCCAACAAAGTAAGAACCGTTATGGACAAATGCCTGCATTAGATTCTGTGGAATCTCACGGCCACCACCCGGAATGGGCCAAATAGCGTCAAATAAATCTAAACCTATATTTTGATCAGAAATTGTCGCTAGCTCGCGAATGAGAATTGGCTTCACTCCAAGAGTCTAATGAACCTCCTGGGAAGCTAGAAATGGTGAGCGCCCAATGGATACCCATCGCGCTTGATGGCTAAGAAATCCACCAGGCTTTTCTAACCTCTCTAACTAATGAATCCAGTTCGCTGGGGAGAAACGGGGTTTTATCGAATGAAGATCGGAATCGTAGGTGCCGGCTTTGCCGGGCTTTCATCGGCCAAAGTTTTGGCTGAGTTTGGACATGACGTTCACATTTTTGAAAAGGATAGTGAAGTAGGTGGTGTTTGGGCAGCTTCTCGACGCTATCCAGGACTCGGAACGCAGAATGTTCGCAGTACATATGCACTCAGTGATTACCCATATCCAAAGGGAACACCTGAGTGGCCAAGCGGCGAGCAAGTCCAGAAATATATGGAAGGTTATGCGAAGAAATTTAATATCTTAAGCAAAATTTCCTTTAATACCGAAGTAACTATTGCCAAACAAAGTAGTGATGGAACTTGGGGAGTAGAAACTCTTGCTGGTGGAAAGAAAGAAACACACAATTTCGACTTCTTTATTGTTGCTAACGGAATTTTCTCCGATCCATTCATTCCTGAATGGAAGGGCGCAGATGCATTCAAAGCCGGTGGAGGCAAGATTCTTCACACCGTTGATTTCCACAATGTAGAAGATGTTCGCGGCAAGAACGCAGTCTTTATCGGTTACGGAAAATCTTCCTGTGATGCAGCAAATGCCACAGTTGGAATTGCAAAGAAGACTACGGTTATTGCGCGTCACTTGATTTGGAAGGTTCCAAAGCGCCTTAACAATGTCCTTAACTACAAAATGCTTCTACTTACTCGAATGGGTGAGGCGTTATTTCCTTATATCGAGCTTAAGGGTGCAGAGGCCTTTTTGCACGGCAAGGGAAAGAAAGTTAGTGCTGGAATGCTTGGTAGCGTTCAGGGCGTAATCGAGAAGCAGTTCAAACTTGAAAAACTTGGACTACACCCAAAGACTGGCTTAGACACAATTGTTCGAAGCACTGTCTCACTAGCAACCGATGGTTTCTTCAAAAATATCAAAGAGGGAAAACTTGACGTCATTCGTGACACAGAGATCGTAAGTATGAGCGCTGGGAAAGTAACGCTTTCAAACGGCAAGGTTTTAGATGCCGACTATGTAATCTGCGGAACAGGCTTCCATCAACGGGTGCCATTCCTTGAGGACTCAGTAATGAAGGCAATCACCGATGAGCGCGGCAACTTCCGCCTGTATCGTCAGTTAATCCCATTGGATGTGAAGAATATTGCTTTCAACGGCTATAACTCTTCCTTCTTCTCACAGCTAAATGCCGAAATGGGCGCTGTCTGGATCGCGGCATACATTGCTAAGGCAATTAACCTGCCATCTAAGTCCGAAATGCTGGCCCACATCGACAAGCGTTTAGCCTGGATGGAAAAGCGAACTGAAAACAAGCATGCACGGGGAACGAATATCATTCCATTCTCAGTGCACAATATTGATGAGCTGCTTATCGATCTAGATCTCCAGATCCCTGCGCCAGTTCGATTCAATCAATGGTTACTTCCAATTAATCCAAAAAGCTATGCGAAAATTGGTTCGAAACTTCGTTCGCGTTTGGCCAAGTCAGGTAAGTAAATAGATATAAGAAAAGCCCTGGCCGAGAGGCCAGGGCTTTTTCTTTGAAATAAATTTACGCCTCAAGTAAGGGAATTGCAGGTGCTGCTTGTTCTGGTCCCATTGCCGAGTAGCCACCATCGGCGGCCCAGTCGGCACCAGTAACAACTGATGCTTTATCGCTGGCAAGAAAAGAGATTACATTCGCAACCTCTTCGGGGTCTCCTACTCGTTGAGTTAAATGAAATGGTGCGGCAACGCGGTCAGTCTTTTTTCTATCACCCTTTGACAACATGTCCATGATCGCAGACCAAGTCCAACCTGGTGAAACGGAGTTGACTCTGATTTTATCGCCGGCATAGTCCATAGCCATATTACGAGTAAGTTGAACAAGAGCGGCTTTACTAACTGGATAAATCCAACGCCCAGTCTGGGCAACGCTGGACGAGATGCTAGTTAAGTTGATAATTGAGCCGCCACCCTGCTTCTTCATATGGGGTCGAACCGCAGCGCCCAGCATTGCGGCGCTTGCAATATTTACATCTAAAGTGTGGCTCCATTGGGCGCGAGTACTGTCGGCACCTGCATCGTCATACGAGCAGGCGAGATTTACAAGAATATCGATACGCCCCCATGCAGTTATTGCTGCCGCAACCATTTCTGCAATCACCTCATCATCTGTAATATCGCCGTGAAAGAAGATGGCATCTGAACCGCATGCCTTCGCAGCAGCGGCCCCGCTCTCTGGATCTATTTCGACGATCATGACTTTAGCGCCATCGGCGATGAGCGTTTTAGCTACAGCTATGCCGAACAGGGTTCCGCCACCAGTAAGGATTGCTGTTTTACCTTGTAATAGATCTGAACTCATATCTCTCCCTAAGAACTCGCAAGAGAACTACTTTAGTGCTCGAATTCTTGTGATATCGATCCATCCGCGCACAGGCTATCCATAGAACGCAAATAAATCGGGTAAATCTATTGACATGCGCGCAGAGCAAATGGAGCATTCTCTAATGGCGCCGGTCACAGAACTCCTAAGAGAGCACAATCTCTTTAGGACCACCTATCTTGACGAAGCGCGTAGTGAAGTGGCTCGGGTTTTTTGCCCACACGCGCTAACGACAACACAAAAAGACGAAAAGCTGAACACGGTACACAATCGAATCACTTTAGGTGATGTAACTTTAAATTATCTCGACTACGGCGCCGAAGTCAGAATTACTCCAGGTGAGTTGAACTCTTTTTATCTCATTCAAATACCACTAAAGGGTAGTGCCGAGATTTCGTGTGGGAAGGATTCGATTCTCTCAGATATAGCAACGGCCTCCATCCCCAATCCTCTAGAAAAACTCGACATGGTTTGGCACGCTGGCAATCCCCAGTTAATGGTCTACATCAACCGCGCAACACTTGAGAAGCGTCTTGAGGATTTGATTGGCAGAGAGATTCACGTCCCTGTTAAATTTGATTTAGGAATGGATCTAACAACTCAGAAAGCCAAGAGCTGGCGCAACTTAATCGATACCTTGGTTTCAGATGTTGATCATGAGGGATTGACAATGCATGCTGGAATTCGAAATCAATTTCAGGACTTAATAATTACAGGACTCTTACTGTCACAAAAACATAATTACAGTGAATCTATAGGGACAAGCATTGAACCGATAACATCTCGGTCAGTACGCCTGGCAATGGCTGCCTGTGAGGCAAATCCACAAGATCCACTGACCGTGACAGATATGGCGCGCTATGCCGGCGTCAGTATTCGCTCACTACAAGATGGCTTTAAGAAATATGTAGGAATGAGCCCAACAGACTATTTACGGAATGTCCGCCTCAATCGAGTCCGTGAAGAGTTATTGGCCGAGCGAAGCTTCGACTCCTCGATTGCAGATATCGCATTTACGTGGGGCTTTACGCACCTAGGTCGTTTTGCAAAGATTTACCATGAACGCTTCGGAGAACTTCCATCTGAAACTATTCGAAAGTAAGTAAACCCTGTAAGCAGTTCTACTTCTTGGCGATATTTAACGCAAAATTTAATGCTGGACCAGCTAATTTGTCATGTAACTTAAAGAAGTTTTCAGTTGCCTGGTAGCCGGCCCAAGATTTCGGTAAAAACTCTGCTGGAAGACCAGGATCAAAATATGGTGCATGCCGCCAATTTGTAAGAATCGTTGTGTAGTCGCGAAAAGCTCTGGAGGCATCGATTGCGTTGTTCTTCGAAGCCCAGTATTTAATGACAGGTTTAGTGGTTTTACTGAAAGAGTTATAGACCTCTTGAATGCCCTCGAGATCCCACCACTCTTGAACCGCTGCAGATGTTGGCTCAAAGGCCATATGTTCTGCTGAAAATATATTCATATATTTTTCAACCTTAAGGGATTTAGCCAGCGATATCGCATCGGTGCTCAGTTGAAGTGGGGCAATCCAAAGTCCACCACTTACTTGTGCAAAACCTATCCGTGTTAAGCGAGATCTAAGTTGATAGCGGATTGCTCGCAGCTTTTCTGGAATTGAAAATGCAACTAATATCCAACCTTCATTGATAGGAGAATCGCGGCGCTGGAGTACACGTGCATCACCTTGGTCGAAAGATCTGCGCATCTCGGGAGAAATTGCATATCCAATTACTCCGTCCTGCTTTTTAGAAATCAAAATTCCCCTTCGCTTGAAACGTGCAAGCGCACTACGGGCCGCATCCTCTGCGACATCTAATTCGGCACAAAGCTGAATAATTGTATTTGCTGAAAACCAACCTCCGTTAGATCGGCTGTAAGCGGCATAAATGGTAATTATGAGGGATTGAGGTCGGGCGGATCTATCAACTAAGTCTCTGGCCTCGCCGCTAAAGATACTGTCCATTCGGGAATGCTAGCCTTCGGGAGTGTGATTGCAAGGGTTATACGAAAATATTTATTAATCGGGTACCTATGTGGGGGTTATAAATGGCTGCAGTGTTTGTAGAAAAAGTCCGACTCTTAGAGTGGATGGAAACTGATGCCGCTGGACATCAACATTACACATCAGCCTTTCGCTGGGTGGAAGAGTGCGAATCTGCTTTGTATCGCAAACTACATCTTCCGACCACATTATTCGGTCAGATCCCACGGGTAAAAGTTCAAATGGAATATAAGCGACGAATCTTTTTCGGTGAAGAAATTCTTACGCGCTTAGAAGTTCTTAGAGTGGGTAACTCATCACTTGAATTCGGTTTTACGGCGCATGTCGCAGGTGAACTTGCAGCAGTTGGAAATTATGTAATCGTGCACTCACCAGAAATAGGTAAAGGTGCACAACGATGGCCAGATGCATGGCGATCGGCATTTCTAGGAGAGTAGTTTTGCAACCATCAATCCGCTGCCACCGCCGACGCCCCCACCCGGCCATGTGCCAGAGCCACAGATATAAAGGTTTTTGATGGGTGTTCGATGTCGAATCCAACCAGGCATCGGACGCAAGAAGAAGAATTGAGCCGGGTGATGACTGCCACCGAGAGAGTCGCCTTTAATTAGATTTGCGTTGTACCTTTCAAGATCAGTTGGTGAGAGAACTTTTCTTGACAAAATCTGTGATTTTATTCCCGGAGCATAAGTTTCAAGATTTTCAATGATTCGATCTGCATACACTTCGGCGATTTCATCCCATGATCTGCCTTGAATAATTCCCGCGCTATCGCCAGTAATTTCAAGGGGAAGAACACGAACTTGAATCCAGAGAATGTGTTTTCCATCTGGAGCTCGTGATGGATCACTTACTGTTGGCTGACCAATCACAAGAGTGGGATTTGCTGGAAGCTTTCCTGCAGCAGCATGCGCATACGTAAGCGCCATCTCATCAACGTATGGTGCGATGTGAACGTAGTTGAATTCTCGAGCCTCCTCATTAACCCAGTTAGGAAGTTCATCCATCGCTAAGTGGATCATCATCGTTGCTAGACCTGGACGGAACTTCTTAAGCTTTTCAATCTCAGGTGATACTTGTGAATCGATTCCCTGTGGCAATAGCGTTGGCATTAAGGCTGGATTCACATTTGCGACCACGCTTCGGGCTTTAATAACCTCACCACTAGAGGTTCGTACGCCTATTGCTTTGCCACCTTCAACGAGAATTTCTACAACACTTGTTTCGCTTCGCAACTCTCCACTATTGCTTCTGATAACACCGCAAAGGGCGTCGACTAATGTTTTCGCTCCACCTTTACCTAAAACCATTCCAAACTCTTGACCACCAATGGATTCCAAGAATGAGAACAGAGCGCCGCCAGAAATATCTGGACCGTAATCCAAATGCATTCCCCACGTTGCAGCAAGCGCCTTCATCTCAGGGCTACTGAAATGCTCATCGGTAAATGCACGACTTGATTGCAACAACATTCTTATGAGCTCTAGCAGCTGCGAAACTCCCAGTACCCGCCACGCTTTAATCAAAACCTTTACTGCAGCAAGCGAGGGGAGCTCTGTACCAAGAAGAGGGAAAAGATGCGGTGCTAACTGGCCAAGCTTTGCAGTAAGTGCCTGCCATGCCGCAACATCTTCGGGTGCTACCTTTTTGATATTACTGATGGTCTGATCGCGATCCATCACTACGCCTATCATTTTCCCATTAGGAAAAACTGAGCAATATGGTTTACCAGAGGGCACAAAGTCAAGACCATGCTGTACTAATTGATCTTTAAGAGCTGCCATTACTCCGCCACCTGCAAATAGGCTTAGATTTGTGGCAAAGAGATCGTGATGAAAACCCGGCAGAGTAACTTCCTCAGTCCGGATGGCACCACCGAAGGCGTTGGCTGCTTCGAGAACCATCACTTTTTTGCCTTTGGCGCTTAAAATCGCCGCCGCCGAAAGACCGTTAATTCCGGAGCCAATAATGAGTACATCAAGCATTGAGGAATCATGCCATGGAGATAAGCATTAACCAATAGACGTAACCGATTGATTGGCATTAGATTAACCAAGTTACTTTCGGGGTAGAACGTTAATTTTAAGGAGTTTACTAATGGAGCGCAATGATGCGATCATCATCGGAAGTGGAATCAATTCACTAGTTGCAGGAGCACTACTTAGTCGAGCCGGCTGGAAGGTTTTAGTCTGCGAAAGAAATAGCACGGCGGGCGGAGCTATAGCTACATCGACAACAGCTACGCTTCCAGGTTTTACCCACGAGCTCTTATCAAGTTGGCACCCACTATTTGTTGGCGGTCCTGCATATGCCGAACTAAAAGGGGATTTAGAGGCCCGTGGCTTGGTCTATGCCAACACAACCTCACCAACGGGAGTTGTTTGCAAAGACGGAAGCGCAGTGCTTTCAACGGATATGGCAGCCACTTCGGCCGAGTTCGAGCGCCTAGGCGATGGTGCGGCATGGAATGAAATGCTTGGAGAGTTTACTAAGAAAATCGATTTAGCCTTTGGTCTTTTGGGTGCAGATCTTTGGCGCGCAAACTCAATTAAATTATTTAGAACTGCGCGCAAACGTTTTGGCAATCGTGGATTAGTTGCAACTGGCGCCGAACTTCTAGAACCCGCTGCGCCTTGGTTAGATAGAACCTTTTCATCCCCCGTCAGTAAATCACTTCTTGCTCCATGGGCATTACACAATGGTCTAGGCCCAGATGATGCCAGCAGTGGATTCATTACAAAAGTTATTTCGGCGGCGGTGGCCTTTGGTGGAATGCCGGTACCTATTGGCGGCGGAATCAAATTAGTTGATGCACTTGTAGCAATTATTACCGACAATGGTGGACATATCATTACCGGTGCAGATGTTAAAAAAATAACAGTCACGAATGGAAAAGCAACTGGAGTGAAACTCGCCGATGGACGCGAGTTCTCTGCGAAAAAGGCCGTACTTGCATCAACAACCCCTCAGGCTTTGTATCAGGTTCTTCTCGCCGATGAAAAATTACCGAGCACTACCCTAAAAACTGCAGAGAGTTTTCGTTACGGCCGTGCAGCAATTCAGATTCACTTAGCTTTATCTGAACCACCAATCTGGAAGAACGATGCACGTTTGGCTGATGTTGCGATAGTCCACGTCTTAGATGGTATGAACTCTTTGTCCGAGTCGGTCAATGCTTCAAATCGTGGCTACCTGCCAAAGCGGCCAACGATTGTTGTTGGACAGCCAACAACAATGGATAAATCACGTGCGCCAGAAGGGCAGTCAATTTTATGGATTCAACTACAAGAGAATCCACGGATAATTCTCGGGGACTTGGCTGGAGAAATTGATCCAGGGGATGGAAGTTGGAATCAGGCGCGCTTGGATGCCTATGCCGATCGAGTACTCGCACAACTGGGCGAGCAGATTTCAAATCTAGAATCTGCCACGCTGGCTAAGGTGGTCTTAGGGCCTCTACAAATTGAGGCGATGAATGCAAACCTTGTTGGGGGAGATCCGTATTCTGGGGATTGCAGAATTGATCAATACGCAGTGTGGCGACCATTATCTGGTGCAACTGGACATCGCACGCTTGTTAAGGGCTTGTGGCATATAGGAGCCTCAACCCACCCTGGTCCAGGACTTGGTGGAGGATCTGGTTATTTGGTTGCTAAGCGATTGCTGAGTAAAAAACTGCGTTAAAAAAGGGGATTAAAAAAGGGCGGTCGGGTTAATCCGACCGCCCTTTTTTATTTTTAATTACTTAGAAACTAATGCCAATACGCGAGCTGGGCTTCCTGAACCGCCAACAATCTTTAATGGAGCGGCGATAACAATTGCACCTTGTGGTGGCAACTTATCAAGATTGCGAAGTTGAGTTAAACCGTACTTATTATTTCCCATCAACATATTGTGACAAGGAAATGGAATACTCATTCCAAATGCTAAGCCAGCATCGATGCCGACAGTCTCAACGCCTAAGCCGAGAATGTCGCGTTTGGTTCCAAGATATTCAGCAGTCTCTGGTGGAAGACCTGGAGTATGCGGACCATTCTCATCTGCATTTGCAAATGCAGCCGGATCATCACCAAACTTTGACCAACCAGTGCGATAGAGAACCCAGGCGCCCTTTGGAATCGCACCATGTTGCTTTTCCCAAGCCTCAATGTGTGAAACTTCAAGAAGAAAATCTGGATTTGCTGCAGCCTCTTTTACGAAATCTAGAACAACGGCTGGTCCAATAAGACGACTAGGTGGAATCTGCGAAACATCGTCGAGATCTTTTCCAGTGATCCAGTGGTTTGGTGCATCTAAGTGAGTACCAGTGTGCTCGCCAGTGTGAAAGTTATTCCAGTACCAAGCTGGACCCTTGTCGTCGTAGCGAGAGATTTCCTCTAACTGAAATTTTGCAGTCTGACCAAACTCAGGTGGAAGAGTAAGAATCGGGGTCTCCGAATGCAGGGGAGAGGTTAAATCAATTACCTGGACTGCTCCAGATGCGAGCTCTTGTGCAAGAGCCGATAAGTTGGCCATTCATTTCTCCTTATTAGTGGTCGTGTGGGTCTCTTGGGTTCGAGCGTCTGGGCGAGATTAGCGCGCTTTTCTATAACTCACTAGTCCCCCCGCGATATGACGGTCGTCAAAATGGTGTGGACACTGCGCTGGGCAACTGGCACAATAACCAAACTTGCTGGCCCGCGCGGGTCAATTGCCCTTATGGATGGAGAGCCATGGCTGAGCGCTCGTTTGCCGCCGAGGTGAAGAAACTTCGTGTTGGTGAAGGTGAAGAGTTTCTTGGTGAAGGGATTCTGGCTGTAACAAAGGCGCTTCTCCAATCAGGCGTGGCATATGTCGGCGGATATCAAGGCGCACCTATTTCTCACCTCATGGATGTCCTTGGGGATGCTAAAGAGATATTAGATGAGCTTGGAATTCACTTTGAAAATAGCGCATCCGAGGCAACAGCTGCCGCCTCACTAGCCGCCTCAGTTCATTACCCGTTGCGCGGGGCGATAACTTTTAAGTCAACGGTTGGAACAAATGTTGCATCCGATGCTCTGGCTAACCTCTCATCAGGTGGTGTCACAGGTGGTGCACTCATAATTGTGGGCGAGGATTACGGCGAAGGATCTTCAATCATGCAAGAGCGCTCACACGCCTTTGCAATGAAATCTCAGATTTGGCTTCTCGATCCACGCCCTAATTTAACGGCCATTGTCGACGCAGTCGAAAACGGCTTCCAGCTTTCAGAGGCATCGAACTCGCCGGTTATGCTCCAACTTCGACTTCGCTCATGCCATTTGCACGGACGCTTTATTGCTAAAGATAATGTGCGCTCGCCATTTACGCTAAAAGAGGCGATGGAAAATCCACGCCGAGATACGAGCCGTATTGTTTTGCCTCCTGCCAGCTTCTTGCATGAGCAAGAGAAAATGACAAAGCGCTGGCCGGCAGCTGTGAAGTTTATTAAAGAGAACAAGCTTAATGAAGTCTTCTTTGATGGAACTCAGGACTTTGGCATCGTTATGCAGGGCGGTCTCTATAACACCGTCATACGTGCGCTTCAGCTTCTCGGCCTCTCGGATGTGTACGGAAACAGCAAGATTCCACTCTACATTCTCAATGTTACCTACCCAATAATCGATGATGAAGTTGTCGAGTTTGCAAAGAGCAAGAAGGCAATTCTTCTTGTTGAAGAGGGTCAGCCCGATTACATCGAGCAAAATATTCATGCCGTTCTTCGCCGCGCCGACATTGCAACAAAGCTACATGGCAAGGATTTCTTGTTACCTGCCGGCGAATACACTCCAGCTGCAGTTGTTAAAGGCATTTTAGAGTTTGTAAATAAATACGGTCCGCAGTTAATTGATAATGAGAATCTGCCTGCGCTAGTTCGTCCAGATGGTCAAAAGCCGAACTCAATATCTGCCGTGATTCCAGCGGAGGTAGTTCATGCTAGACCTCCATCATTTTGCACTGGTTGCCCAGAGCGACCAATTTTTACAGCCCTTAAGTTGGCAGAACGTGAAACTGGAAGCCACCATATCAGTGCAGATATCGGATGCCACCTATTTTCAATCTTGCCACCGTTTAATATCGGCGCAACCACAATGGGTTATGGCCTTGGCGCTGCTGGAGCTTCTGCTTTGAGCGATCCAGACAGTGATAAGAGAACGATTAGTTTTATGGGCGATGGCGGGTTCTGGCATAACGGACTCACTAGCGGTGTCGGCAACGCCGTGTTTAACCAGAGTGATGGCGTGATGATTGTGGTTGACAACGCCTATAGCGCTGCAACGGGTGGACAGGATCTGTTGTCTTCAACTGCTGAAAACACAATACGCTCGACGAAGCATCCAATTGAAAATGCTGTCAGAGGTATTGGCGTTAAATGGGTTAAGACAGTTCAAAATACTTATCGAGTTAGTGAGATGCGCGATTTAATGAAGGAAGCGCTGACAGGTAAAACTCGTGGGCCTAAAGTTATCATCGCTCAGAGTGAATGCACATTAAATAAACAGCGTCGAGTTCGTCCGGAAATCGCTGCACGAGTTAAAGCTGGAAAGCGTGTCGTCAAAGAGCGTTTCGGAATTGACCCTGACACTTGTACTGGTGATCACTCATGTATTCGACTTAATGGTTGTCCTTCATTAACAATTGCACCTAATCCCGATTCAATGCGCAAGGATCCAGTCGCAACGATTCTTCATTCATGCGTGGGTTGCGGACTCTGTGGTGAAGCGGCCCAAGCGGCAGTTTTGTGTCCATCTTTCTACCGCTCTGAGATCATCAGCAATCCAAATCTCTGGGATAAAAGCAAGCTAAAGATGCGCAATATTTTTATCGGCTTCCTACAAAATGGAATTGAACGACGCTTAGAGGGCATTAATGTCTAGTAAAAAAGAGTTTACAAAAACCACTAGGCCAATAACCATGGCGATTTTAGCTATGGGTGGAGAAGGCGGTGGAGTACTTGCCGACTGGGCCGTTGATATGGCAGAACACTGTGGATTTTTTGCCCAAACAACTTCGGTTCCAGGTGTTGCACAGCGCACGGGTACAACGGTTTATTACCTTGAGTTCTTCCCACAAATTGCAGGGG
This sequence comes from Actinomycetota bacterium, assembly GCA_947465575.1. Classification (GTDB taxonomy): domain Bacteria; phylum Actinomycetota; class Actinomycetes; order Nanopelagicales; family Nanopelagicaceae; genus Planktophila. The sequence goes on from CANIBB010000002.1 coordinate 19,683, forward strand.
AGACTAAAGAGCCAGTCCTCAGCACAATGGCGGCCCCCGGAGAAGTAGACATCGTTGTTGCCTCAGAGCTCATGGAGTCTGGCCGAGCAGTTCAACGCGGCTTTATTTCAAAAGAGATCACAACGCTTATTACTTCAACTCACCGCGTCTATTCAATGACTGAGAAAATTGCACTTGGTGATGGTCGGGTTGATTCTGACGTCTTACTAGAGTCGTCACGAAATGCTGCAAAAGTTTTCATCTCAGGAGATTTCGCCAAAGTTGCCGAGTCCACGAAAAGTCTAATCTCTGCCGCTCTGTATGGCGCGCTAGCGGCTAGCGGGGCGCTTCCATTTGAAAAGGCTGATTTTATCGCCTCAATCGAGCGGGCCGGTGTTGGAGTTGCTAATTCGATCAAAGCTTTCGAGAGCAGTTTTGAGATTGCCATGCAATGTATTTCACCGACACCGAAAATCGCCAGCGTTGATATCTCAATAGGTTTAAAGCCACGAGATGTCTCAACGGGGCCAGTGAAGTTATCACCGCAAGAAGAGCTGGCAATAATTAATAATCCAAAGAGCGTAGTTGGTTTTAAGTTACAAGATCTTGCTGGACGCATAAAGGCAGAGTTCCCAGAGCCCGTGATAGTTATGTTAGTTAATGGCATCAAGCGCTGTGCTGATTATCAAGATGTCGCCTATGCCGGTCAGTATTTGAATCGCCTGTTAAGTGTGAGGGATGCCGAAGCACAGCATGGCGATGGAACATCACGCGTTCTTTTGGAAGCTGCTCGATATACCGCGCTTTGGATGACTTACGAGGACACGATTCGTGTGGCCGATTTAAAGATTCGACGTACACGTTTTAATCGTGTTGGTGATGAGGCTCAAGTACAAAACGATCAAATAATGCAGATCCGTGAGTTCTTACATCCGCGCTCTGAGGAGTTTGCCGATACTCTGCCAACGGCTCTCGGGCGTTGGCTTCTTCGAACTAAAGCGGTCACAGGCATTATTGAGAGGTTGGCAAAGAACGGAATAGTTTTACAGACGACATCTATTCGTGGCTACATCATGCTCTACTTCATTGCCCGACTAAAGCCCATACGTCGGCGCTCATTACGCTTTAATTTAGAGCAAGAGCGCATGGATCAGTGGATTGTTTTAATTAACCGTGAGATTGCAAGCAATTACGAATTGGCCTATGAAATTGCTGAGTGTGCCAACCTAATCAAGGGCTACGGTGATACCCACGCAAATGGTTGGCGTAATTTCATACTAGTAATGGAGCAGGTGGTCTCACTTCGAAATGAGAGTGACGTTGCCGCTCGTATTAGCGAGCTTCGCAAGGCTGCATTGGCCGATGAAGATGGCACAAAGCTTCGCGCAATTTTGGCTTAGTAGTTAGATTACTTATCCTTCAAAAGCCGACGTGATCTGCTCGTAAGAGAGCGAGTTTTTGGCGGTCGCAAGCATCTGCTTTTCGCGCTCAATGTTTCGCTCTATTTGAACTTTGGCCGATACGTACTGCTTAGGCCACGTAACATTCTTATATCCAATTTTTGCCGCCTCTAGTAGCGTCCAAGCTGGATTAACTAGGTGCATACGCGCTACGGCACATAGATCGGCGCGACCGGCGGCAATAATTGTATTTACATTATCGGCTTCGAAAATTGCACCAACTGCAATTGTTGCGATTCCAGCTTCATTGCGAATTTGATCGGCAAATGGAGTTTGGAACATACGGCCGAACACGGGTTTTTCTTTCTTCGTAACCTGTCCTGACGAACAGTCAATCATGTCTGCGCCAGCGGCTTTAAAAGCCTTCGCTATTTCAACTGCATCTTGCGGAGTGATTCCACCCTCAGTCCAGTCATGTGCAGAGATACGAACGCTTATCGGTTTGCCTTGTGGCCAAACCGCACGAACGGCGTTGAAGACTTCTAATGGATATTTCATTCGGTTTTCAAGGGAGCCACCATATTCATCGGTTCTCGTATTTGTAATCGGTGAAATAAAGGATGAGAGCAGATAGCCATGAGCTGCGTGAAGCTCTAGCCAATCAAAGCCAGCTTCATTAGCAGCTTTTGTGGAGTTAATAAAATCTTCCTTAACACCATCCATATCGGCACGCGTCATCTCATGCGATGTTTGGGAAACTCCCTCGAGGTACTGTTCTGGTGAGGCCGATATGAGGGACCATGAATCAGTTTCAACTGGCTTATCGATTCCCTCCCAAGCAAGCTTTGTGGCACCCTTTGCGCCAGCGTGACCAATCTGAACAGCGATCTTTGCATCAGTATTATTATGAACGAAATCAACGATGCGCTTCCAACCAGCTGTGTGCTCGGGTTTATAGAGACCCGGGCATCCTGGAGTAATCCGTGCATCGGCACTAACACAAGTCATTTCAGTAAAGACCAGTGAAGCCCCACCCATGGCGCGGGCACCCAGATGAACAAGGTGGTAGTCGGCAGCTAAACCATCAACGGCTGAGTACTGGGCCATAGGAGATACGACCACACGGTTTTTTAGGACGACATCTCGAACTTTGAATGGAGTAAACATTGGGGGAATGTTTTCAACGTTAGTTGGTAATTCAACTCCAGCATCGGCAAAAGCCTTGGCCGCAAACCATTTGTCATAGTTAGCAATGTAATCTGCATCGCGTACTCGCAGATTATCGTGGGAAATTCTCTGGCTACGAGTCAGTAGTGAGAAATTAAACTGTTCTGGAGGCATATTTGTGTAGCGACCAGTCTCTTCAAACCATTCCATAGCATTGCGGGCAGCATTTTGAATCTTAAGCACTTCAATAGCACGGGTCTCTTGATAAGAGGCCAATATTTCATGCATTTCGCCAGTAGAACTATTAGCAAAAGAGTTAGCAAGTTCAATAGCATCTTCCATTGCGAGTTTTGTTCCCGACCCAATGGAAAAATGTGCGGTATGCGCAGCATCGCCCATCAAAACAACTGGAACTTCCTTGCCATCGATGGAGTTCCATTGAACCCAATTTTCACAGATAACTCGAGGGAATTTAATCCAGTTGGCAGAGCCACGCAAATGAGCTGCATTGCTCATTAACTCGGCGCCATCTAAGTGCTTTGCAAATAGCTTTTCGCAGAAGGCGATGGACTCTTCCTGAGACATTTGATCTATTCCTGCACGCAACCAAACATCTTCCGGAGTCTCAACAATAAATGTGGATGTATCACCATCAAATTGATAGATATGGGCTTGAAACCAACCAAATTCAGTATTCTCGAAAATAAATGTGAAATCTTTAAATAATTTCTTAGTTCCAAGCCAAACAAAGCGGCACTTGCGTGTATCGATATCGGGTTTGAATGTACTCTCGTATCGAGTACGGATTGCACTGTTTAAGCCATCGGCGGCAATAACCAAATCTGCACCATATTCGCGCGCGGCTTCCTGGTCATCTTTTATATCGGCTTCAAAAACTAACTTAACACCAAGGCTTTCTGCCCGCTCCTGAAGAATATTAAGAAGTCGCTTTCTTCCAATTCCGCAGAAGCCGTGGCCACCTGAAATGATGCTGGTGTTATTAATTCGAACATCAATGTCATCCCAGTGATTAAAGGATTGAAGAATTGTGCGAGCCGTGGGTTCATCTGCACGTACGAAGTTACTCAACGTCTGATCAGAAAATACGACGCCCCATCCAAAAGTGTCATAAGGGCGATTGCGCTCCAGAATAGTGATTTCATGGCTGGGATCGAGTTTCTTCATAAGAATCCCAAAGTAAAGTCCCGCAGCACCACCACCGATGGAAAGAATCTTCATTAACAACCCCTCTAAATATTCTCTATTGGCATGTCGATTTTTTGACTACCGTCAAGGACGCAACACGAACCTTGGGGTACGCTAGCGTAAAGAAGGCCACCTGGCGAGAGCAGCAACGGGAGAAAATCTAATGACGAAGAATCGATTTACCGGCAAGGTTCTTGTAATCACTGGTGGTGCTGGTGGATTGGGGGCTGCTATTGCTCTGGAGGCAGGGCTGCAAGGTGGCGCCATTGCGATCTTAGATACAAATAAGGCCGCTGTCGATTTACTCGTCGCCAATCTCCGCTCACAAGGAATTACCGCTGATGGTCGTGTCGTTGATGTGCGAGATGGCAATGCAGTTACTCAAGTAATTGGTGAGCTTGCCGATTCTTTATCAGGAATAGATATTTTAATCTCAGCAGCTGGAGGCTCGTTAGGAACTCCGCGAGATCTTGAAGATATTACAGATGAAGATCTTGATTTGGTATTAGATGTAAATGTTAAGGGGACGTATTACTGTGCACGCGCATCCATCCCACATATGAAGAAGAGAGGCGGTGGCGCAATTGTCACCTTCTCATCCATTGGAGGGCGAAGCGCGAGTCCGGTAACGGGAGTTCCATACGCAGCTGCAAAAGCTGCCATTCTCGGACTTACTCGACGATTAGCAAAAGAAGTCGGCTTAGATAATATTCGAGTGAATGCAGTTGCCCCAGGACTTTTCCTCACGGATCGCTTAACGGGAATGTTCGAAAAATTGAGCTCGGCAGAGCGCGATGAAGTACTCAGCGGCATCCCGCTTGGACGAATGCCCGAGATTCGTGAGTGCGTCGACCCAGTTCTCTTTTTAGCAAGCAATGAATCCTCATACATCACAGGTGCAGTCCTGGATGTAAATGGGGGACGGCTCATGCCTAATTAGGGGATTATCACGTTTCGTAATGAGAGGTTCCACCGAGAGAAACTCTTGCGAAATAAAGCGAAATTGATATGGCAGATGATTGACGAACGCCACAAAGGCACGTGATAATAACCCATCGCAACGTCCTCCCTTTTTATGGGAATTTTGAATGGGAGAGATTAATGTCATTTGCAACTAGGAATCTTCCTGGTCTTGAAGGTATGGATCATGTTGGAATTACAGTGCCAAGCCTTGATGATGCTGTTGCGTTTTACTGCACACTACTTGGCGCCACAGAGATCTTTCGTTTAGGACCATTTGACGCGCGTGATTTTGATGCAGTCGATGGCAAGGATTGGGCTCTTGCGCATGTAAATGTTGCCGATGGGCGCTTTACATTAGCGATGCTTGAATATGCCAACGGTAGTCGGTTAGAACTTTTCCAATATGACCGACCAACAGAGCGCCCAAGTGCTCCTCCGCGCAATAGTGATTTAGGTGGACATCACATCGCATTCAAAGTTTCAGATTTGGATGCCGTGCTTGCACTTGCTGATTCTTTTTCACTGAAATTCTTGGCTGGACCGATAGAGATAAATGAGGGACCCGCTGCGGGGCAGAGAATTATTTATGTTTTGGATCCTTGGGGCAATCAACTTGAACTCGTGGAGTATGAAAGCAAGCGCTCATAACCATGACAACTCGTGTTTTAATGGAAGGTATCAGTAAGCGCTTTGATGCAGTCCATGCTCTTACTGGTGTCAACCTAACTCTGCATCCAGGCGAAGTTCACACAATTGCCGGTGAAAATGGATCTGGTAAGTCAACGCTTTTAAAAATATTGGCAGGAGTCATTAAGCCTGATGCGGGTTCAATTGCCATTGATGGAACGTCAGTGGAGTTCCCAGATATTAGATCGGCAATCGGCCATGGCGTCACAATGGTGAGTCAAGAGTTAAGCCTCGTACCTCACTTAGGGGTTGCAGAGAATGTCTTCCTTGGACACAATCAAACACGTAATGCTTTTGGAATTGATTGGAAAGATACCGATCGGCGAGCAATTGAAATCCTGAAACGACTAAATCTTTCAGTTAACCCTCGAGCCGAGGTCTCTTCACTGCCTCAGCACGAACAACAACTTGTTGAAATTGCGCGTGCCCTTGCATCGCAAACCAAAGTACTTCTTTTGGACGAGCCGACTTCATCATTAGCTCCAACAGAGGTTGAGGCGTTATTTAATGTGGTTCGCCAACTTCGCGATGATGGCGTCGCCATTGTCATGATTTCACACCGGATGTCTGAGATGCTCGCCATTAGTGATCGCTTTACGGTTTTGCGCGATAGTAAGTTCATAGATACAAGTTCGCGAAATGGCGTAGATGAAAACTGGCTCATCGACCGGATGGTGCTCAATAGGCCAAAGTCGGCCACCAAGAGAGTCAAAAGCGGTGAGCCCCAAAGAGTCGTAATGGAAGTGAAGTCCCTATCTGATTTTGCTGGCTCCTTCGAGAACATTTCATTTAATATCCATGAAGGTGAAATCGTTGGCTTAGCTGGACTAGCCGGTGCGGGCCGGACCGAGCTGGTAGAGACAATTGTCGGGGCGTACACACGACGCTCTGGAGAGGTTTTTATCAATGGAAAAAAGATCGGGCATAACACCCGTTCAACGATGAACTCAGGTATTGCATTAGTCCCCGATGATCGACGACTTAAGTCAACGATTCATGAAATGTCGGTTCGAGATAATCTTTTGCTTGCTGTACACGGCAGGCCAGCTAAGAATAGGTCACGTAAAAAGGAAGAGAAGATAGTCAACAGTTGGGTTGAGAAATTTAGTATTAAAGTTAAGAATCTCGATGCACCCATCAGTTCGCTATCTGGCGGCAATCAACAGAAGGTAGTTATTGCGCGCTGCTTAGTCTCAAAACCCAAAGTACTCATTCTTGATGAGGCCACACGTGGTATCGACTTAGGGGCAAAGGCCGAGATTTATGAGATCCTTCGAGCTCTTGCCCGTGAGGGGCTTGCAATTTTAGTTGTCTCATCAGAGATAACAGAGATATTTGAGATTTCAGATCGAGTACTTGTAATGCACGCCGGCGAACTAACCGCCGATTTAGATAGAAGCACGATCAAAGAGTCAGATGTTGTATCGGCTGCGACAGGAGTTCTCGTATGAAACGCGTAATGAAACTGCCCACGGTGAGCTCTTTGCCAGCTTGGTTTGGCATTCTGGTTCTTGAAATTATGTTACTGATCGCAATGGCAATTATGCAGCCAGTGTTTTTTTCTGGCTCTAACTTAAGCAACATAGTTCGCTCCTCGGCCGTGCCGATTATTCTGGGAATCGGCATGACATATACGATTTTGACGGCCGGAATCGATTTAAGCGTCGGAAGCGTATTAGCCTTTACGGGCATTGTTCTCTCTGGATTAATTACACATATGCCACGAGCAGCGGCAGTAGTTCTGACAATCGCTTTAGTAACACTTATTGTTGGTGGAATTAATGGTCTCCTCATTGGAAAATTAGGATTAAACAGCTTTGTTATAACCCTTGGCACACTAGGTATCTTTAGAGGAATCTCCTACCTAGTGACAAATGGAACGACCCGCACGATTGATACCGGACCACTTATTAATACTTTAGGTGATGGAAATGTTGGACCTATTCCGGGGCCATTTCTGGTCGTAATTTTCGTATCGATAATTTCAATTTACGTCTTGAAGTCAACATACTTTGGCCGCGATGTTTATGCAGTGGGTGGCAATGAGTTTGCCGCTAAGTTGGCTGGAATATTTACCAGCCGAGTGAAGATGACGGTTTACTTTATTTCAGCACTTCTTGCCGCCTTAGCTGGCGTTATGCAGGTTGGTCGTCTACAAGCGGCCTCTCCAACTATCGGAGTCGGAATCGAACTCACAGTTGTCGCTGGAGTTCTTCTCGGCGGAACGCGCCTTAGCGGTGGCGTAGGAAGTATCACAGGCACAGTAATTGGCCTGCTCTTCCTACAAACCGTATCTAATTCCCTGACCATTCAGGGGGTCTCCTCATACTGGCAACAAGTTGTTACAGGTGTCTTATTGGGAGCAGCAGTTCTTTTCGATCGAATACGAATTGTGTATTCCGGTCGAAGCAAACGAGGAGAGGAAAGTAATGTCACTAAAGAGTAAAAAGGCAATATTTATTCCATTATTAACAGTTGCGGCACTGCTTGCATCAGGCACAACCGCTTCGCATGCAGCTGCATCAAAGGGGCTAGTTGGATTCAGTTACCCAATTGAAGCCAACACCTATTTGAAGGCTATAGGACTAGCTGCTGAATCAACTCTGAAAAAAGCTGGATATACAATGTTGGCAATCGATGCTCAACTTGATGGTAATAAGCAGATTTCTGATGTAGAGACAATGATTACCAAAAAAGTAAAGGCGATGATTATCTATCCTCTTGACTCAAATGGCATGAAGCCAGTTCTTACTAAGGCAGCTGCTGCTGGTATCAAAGTTATTACTATGAACTACAGTGTTGGCGATTCAGTCAAGGCTCCACCAGCTCCATCACTTGCACAGGTTCAAGATGGTTTCCCACAGAGAAGTCTTGCAACTGCTCGTGTTGCTTGGCTCAAGAAGGTACTGCCAAAGGGTGGCAACATTCTCTATGTTGGCCTTGGTTTCCCTGTAGCGGCCCTTGAAATGCATGCCAATCTCTTCAAGGAAGAAGTAGACCAGGATACTGCTTTTGAATATCTAGGTCGTGTAGACAATATGTCAGATGACTCAGAAGGCGGCCGTAAGGCAGTCGATGAGGCTCTTATTAAGTTTCCAAACATCGATGCGATCGTTGCTTACAACGATCCAACGGCACTTGGTGCTTATTCGGCAGTAAAAGCAGCAGGCAAAGCAGGCAAGATCAAGGTTATTGGTCTTCAAATGCAGCCTGAGGCAGTTAACTCAATCAAGGCTGGCCAAATCAACGGATCATGGGACTTCAATCCTGTTGCCTCCGGTGTTTCATTGGCTTCATTGACTATTTCAATCCTTAAGGGTGAAGCTAAGTCAAAGTGGAGCAAGACAATTCAAACTCCTGCAGTGTTCTTCGATAAGACGACTATTGCAAAGTTTGTACCTTGGGACACTCGCGTAAAGGGTCTTAAGTAATAATTAAGTAATAGAAAAGCCGGTGTAGAGATTTCTCTACACCGGCTTTTTCTTTTTTAATTTTATTGTATTTATCTAAACGGGTTAAAGTCCGGAAGTCTCTTTTCAGTGAAAGCCTTGCCACCCTCTTGTGACTCTTCGGTCTTTGTGTATAGATCTAAGACATCAAAGGAAAGTGCTGCAATTCCAGCTATGTGATCTGAATCGGCATTGAATGAATGCTTGAGTGCTTTTAGTGCAGTTGGTGATAGCGCGCAAATTTTCAGCGCCCATTCCATTGATGCCTTCATCAGTTGATCCGGTTCTACAACTTTATTTACCAATCCCCAACGCTCGGCAGTTACCGCGTCATACTGCTCGCATAAAAACCAGATTTCACGGGCGCGTTTTTCTCCGACAACTCGCGCTAAATATGCACTTCCAAAACCGGCATCGAAAGAGCCAACGCGTGGCCCCACTTGACCGAACTTGGCGTTAGTTGATGCGATTGAAAGATCTGCAAGGACATGCAAAACATGCCCTCCTCCGATTGCAAAACCATTAACTGCAGCGATCACAGGTTTTGGAACTGCCCTTATCATTTTATGTAAGGCCTCTATTTCAAACATTCCCGTTTCTGTTTCACCATAGCCGCCGCTTTCAGCACGCTCTTTTTGGTCTCCACCTGTACAAAATGCCTTCTCGCCTGCGCCAGTAAGGATTACCGCACCTACTGCCGTATCAACCCAGGCGCGTTTGAAAGAGCTAAGAAGCTCATCTACGGTACGTCCGCGAAGGGCGTTGTAACGGTCGGGGCGATTAATGGTGATTATGGCAACGCCTTGATCTATCACATACGTTGTATCGGTCAACTCATTAATAGAAATCATTGCATAACCCTATCCTTGAACCGTTGATTAAGCCGAAACCTCGATGGCCACTGCTATCCCTAAGCCAACACCAATACAGGCGGCAACAATTCCGATGCCCCCGCCTCTTCGCTTTAACTCTCGTGCACAGTCGATAATCACTCGGGATGCAGATGCACCAACTGGATGCCCAATCGCAATGGCCCCTCCATTAACATTGACGCGGCTGCGATCAATCTCGGGTATTTCATGTAAAACAGTTAAGACCATTGAAGCAAAAGCCTCATTAATCTCCCATACGGCAATATCGCCAACGGTGAGACCAAGCTTTGCAAGAAGTTTATGGATGGCACTCACCGGAGCCAAAGAGAATTGATCGGGATCGGTTGCAGTAACTTGCGAGGCCAAGATTTTGCCAATCGGTTCAACCTCAAAGAGATCTAAATTCTTGCGATTGGTAATTATTGCTGCGACAGAGCCGTCATTTAATGGAGATGAGTTACCTGCCGTGCCGGAACCACCAGGTGAAAATACCGATGGCAGCGCTCCTAAAGTTTGTATTGAAGAATCTGGGCGAATTGATTCATCACGGTTGACAGTACCGAACGGTAAAACCCAATCTGTGTGCAAACCCTTGTTCCAGGCCTCATTGGCTAAAACGTGTGATCGCACCGCCCACTCATCCTGTTCAATTCGTGATATTCCAAGGCGCTCGGCAACAACTTCTGAACATCTTCCTAGACTTTGTGTCCAATTAGATTCCATGAGGGGATTTGTAAGTCTCCAGCCGACCGTGCTCTGGTGAAAAGTAGGATCAGTTGGCTCGTCCCTACTTGTTCGCTCAACAATCCAAGGAGCGCGACTCATGCTTTCAACACCACCGGAGATAATCAGCTGCGCATCTCCAGATTTAACCGCTCTAGCACCTTGAATAAATGACTCTGCACCAGAACCACATAATCTATTAATAGTTAGACCAGGCACGCTCTTGGGCAGACCCGCTAGAAGCGAGCCCATTCGAGCAACATTTCGATTGTCTTCACCGGCTCCATTTGAGTCGCCGATAATTACATCATCTATCTGGGCTGGATTAATCTGTGGATTTCGCGCCATCAGATTTCGCAAGGTAAAACCGAGGAGATCATCGGGGCGCGTCGTTGAGAGGCCACCAAAATACTTTCCAAAAGGAGTCCGAACTGCACTTACGATGAACGCCTCAGGAGTTGTCATATGGCGTATTATTGCCTATCGTTAGAAAAACGCACCATGTATTGTGTCCTTATTACTCTAGGAAATAGACCATAGATATGGAGCCACCACTTTTATGGCAATGAGGGTTCTTGTAGTTGGGGCTGGCCGTGGAATAGGGCGAGCAATCTCAATCCAGTTGCTGGATTTAGGCCATGACGTTGCCTTATGTTCTAGAACCCAATCCGATCTCGATGTTCTCATCGATGGGCGAATCAATAAAACTCTAGCAATTGTCGCTGATGTGACTTCCCCTGGCGCGGCCGACAAGGTTATTTCGACTGTAGTCAATGCATGGGGTGGAATCGATGTACTCATTCTCAATGCAGGCGATGGTGCCAGCGCACCAATAGACAAGACTTCGGATCAGATGTGGGATCACATGATCGATCTGAATCTGAGCGCGCCATTTAGATTTATGCGAGCTGCTGTGTCACATATGAAGCTGGCTCAAAGCGGCCAAATAATTGTGATCGCTAGCAAAGCGGGATTAGTCGGTGAGCCAAATGTTGCGGCGTATACGGCGGCAAAACATGGAGTTGTAGGTCTAGTTCGAGCGGCATCAAGTGAACTTTCACGTTATGGAATTACTGTCAATGCGCTCTGTCCAAGCTATGTAGATACACCAATGACGGAACGAACATTAGCGGCAGCAGCAGCTCGAACTGGTAAAGCGATAGATGAAGTTAAGATGGCGCTCGAATCAAAACTCTCGGGAGGACGCTTACTAACGGCAGATGAAGTTGCAGAAGCCGCTATTTTATTCATTGGAGATTCTACAAAGACTGGAATAACTCAACTGCTCGAAGGAGGGCATTAGTATGACAATCAAGAAAATAAACCCAGAAACACTTGCCCCTCCAATCGGTTTTTCTCACGCAGTTATTGCTGAAGGAAAAAATATATTTCTTGCAGGACAGACTGCTTTGAATAAAGAGGGCGTCATCGTCGGCGACACTATTGTCAGCCAATTTGAAAAGGCGCTGATTAACCTAGTTACAGCGTTGCGCGAAGCGGGCGGCACCCCTGAAGATCTCGTAAAAATAACTATATTTTCGGTGGATCCAGTTGACTACCGTGCGCACTCCCGAGAGATTGGGAAAATCTGGCAATCACTGTTGGGTAAGAATTATCCTGCAATGACCCTCGTAGGTGTTACTAGGCTGTGGGATGACGCCGCTCTTGTTGAAATTGAAGGAATAGCTTGCATCTAATGAATGATCTATCCCTTTTATGGAGAGCCACATCGATTGCGATTATCGGCGCTACTGAGCGTGAAAATGCGATGGGCAGAGCTCCGATTGAATATTTGCAAAGATTTGGATTCTCTGGGGATATTTACCCCATCAATCCCAAGAGTTCCACGATCCTAGGTTTACCAAGTTATGCGAAGATTTCTGACGTACAAAGCGAAATTGATTTAGCGTTAATCATGCTCCCCGCATCGTCAGTTGAGACTGCATTGATTGAGTGCGCAGGCGCTGGTGTAAAAGTTGTAATTGTCATGTCGTCGGGATTTGGTGAATCCGATGAGGCAGGAAGCTTGGCGCAAAATAGATTAGTAAAGATTGCAAAGGATGCTGGTATGCGCTTAGTTGGACCCAACTGTATTGGGTCGGTCGGCGGTGCTAATAAATTAGTAGCATCATTCTCGCCAGTGTTTTCATCTTCAACGACGACAGTGGAAGCCGGAAACATAGCCCTTGTTAGCCAATCAGGTGCCCTTGGGTATGGGATGTATTCACTCGGAATTGAACAAGGAGTTCCTCTTGGCGTCGTGGTGACCACGGGCAATGAAGCAGATGTAACCAACCTTGAAGTTGCACAAGCGTTGGCCGATGATGCTTCGGTTTCTGCGATTCTTCTTTATGCAGAATCACTCACAGATGTTGAAGCCCTCCGCACGATATCTGCGAAGAAGCCCACTGCAATTCTAAAAGTTGGCCGATCGGCCCAAGGCGCAATAGCCGCGGCCTCTCACACTGGCGCACTTGCAACTGAAGATCGAATCATCGATGCCGCGATAAAGGCCACAGGAGCCGTCCGTGTTGATGATGTCGAGCAGCTCTTGGATGCGGGATTAATCTTTGCCTCTGGGGCTAAATCCCTTGGAAAACGAGTGGCGATTATTACTACTTCTGGTGGTAGTGGAATTCTTGCTACCGATGCGTTAGAAAAAAATGGCTTAGAACTCGCAGAATTAGCACCAGAGACACTCGCAGCCCTTGCAGGGATTGTGCCCTCCTATGGAAATGCTACTAATCCCGTGGATGTAACTGCCGCCGTCATGTCCACGCCTGATCTATTTGAAAAGTGTCTGGATGTATTAGCTAAAGACAGTGGTGTTGACTCCATAGTTGCCTGCTTTGCCGTACTTGTCGGGGCAGATGTCGAACGTATCGCCTCTGCTCTGGGAGGCGTCAGAGCGGTTAGAAACCTTCCCATCGCAGTTGCAAGGACCGGCTCAAAGAATTTGGCACCTCTGGCAAGCGGAATTTTCAAGAGTCTGAACATTCCAGTATTCCCGACTCCCGATCGCGCCGTTGCCGCATTACGAATTCTCGAAGAGAGCGGACGCACTATAAAGCGAGTACTTAAAAAAGATTTTGTTGGCAACTTTCCTACGCCCTCTGAAACGGCTACAGAAGTTGAAATGAAAGAGCTCTGGAAGCAAGTTGGAGTTCCAGTTCCGCTTTCAGTAGTTGTGAAGAATGAAAGCGAAGTTCTATCTGCTGTTGAATTTGTTGGTGGCCGCGCAGTATTCAAAGCAGTCATTCCTGGATTACTTCACAAGAGCGAGGCCGGCGGAGTCGCCTTAGATATTAATGCAGCAGATGCTGGTGTAACTTATTCGCGGCTGTCGAAAATTTCTGGAGAAAGAAATGATGTCCTTGTTGAAACTTTTGTTCCTAAGGGTGTTGAAACTCTAGTCGGTGTGACATCTTCATCCCTGGGTAAAGTCTTAACCATTGGCGTAGGAGGAATTCTCACTGAAATAATCTCCGATGTGTCGATCCGACTACTACCAATTAATGAAGAAGTACTGCGAGAGATGATATCTGAGACTCGATTAGCTCAACTTTTTGCAGGGGCGCGTGGATCAGCACCTGCCGATGTGGATGCCTTTATTTCTGCAGTCTTAAAAATTGCAGAGGTTGCACATACATTTCCTGAGCTCAGTGAGTTAGATATCAACCCACTAACAGTGTTACCACAAGGCGCATGGGTGCTAGACAGTGCATATTCAATACCTACCGAAGGGAAACACCACTAAATGGATGTCGGAACACTTGTAGCGCGCGCAACTCGCGCCTATTACGATCGCCCAGCAGTTGAGAGCGAAGAAGGCATCCTGACTTTTGGAGAAATTGGCGGAAGGATTTTCCAGTTATCTAGAGCTCTGCGTGCCTTAGGCCTACAAAACGAGGATCGCGTTTTAGATCTGCAGTTCAATCAGATTTCATATGTTGAGAGCGATCTAGGGATTTCTAGTGCCGGCCTTTGTCGTGTGGCGCTTAACTACCGCCTGCATCCCAATGACTGGGTTCGCATCGCTAAAGACTGCGGCGCTACGGTATTAATCGTCGATCACAAGTTCTGGGTAGAGTCCGAGCCAGTCCGAGCCTTAGTTAAACATGTGATTCTTATTCATGGAACTGAGTCAGGAGCAGTTAATTATGAGGATTTCCTTGCAGCACAATTAGCAGAACCTCTTATGCTCGCGGTGGATCCCGACTCACTAGTTTCACTCAACTATTCAAGTGGAACAACTGGAAATCCAAAGGGTGCAATCAGAACTCATCGCAATCGCATTGCAAGTTTAAACAATATTGTTACCGATATTTTGAAACGTGTTCCAGATGAGACAGATTGCTGGATTCATGCAGGTCCGATTACGCATACCAGCGGATTATTTGTACTTCCATACTTTGCATTTGGAGCTAAACAGATAATTCAGGCCAAGTTTGATCCAGATGAATTTGTCAATGTGATTCAAAACCGTGGAGGTAATGCCACTGCTCTTGTGCCCACGATGATTGCACGCCTTTTGGCGATGCCTGGAATGAGCCGTGAAAAAATGGCTAATCTGCGTTTGCTTGGCTATGCAGGAGCTCCGATGACACCAGAGCATATAAAGCAATGCTATGAAACGATCACTAAGAATATGGTGCAGTACTACGGACTCGTCGAAGCGATTCCACCAGTAACTGTTCTAAGTGCAAGAGACCACGAACTTGGACTCCTTGGAAATCCTGAACTATTAACAAGTGCTGGAAACGCTTGCATCGGTGTCGAGATTCTCATTGTCGATGAGGAGAATAAGCCTGTAGCGCTAGGTGAGATTGGCGAAGTTATTACGCGTGGAGACCACGTGATGCGTGGCTACTATGGTGCAGCTGGAATGGATGCAACCGTTACTAAAGCCGTTCGCGATGGCTGGCTACATACGGGGGATCTAGGTCGACTTGATGCCGATAATCGCCTTTATTTAGTTGATCGCAAAGGCGACATGATTATCAGCGGTGGGTACAACATCTATCCTCGTGAAATTGAAGATGTTGTAGCCGATGTCGAAGGCGTTCTTGAAGTCGCTGTAATTGGGGTTAAAGATGCAGAATGGGGCCAACGCGTAGTTGCAATGGTCACGCTCAAGCCAGGAGTGGTTGCAACAGAGGCAGAGATTTCAGAGAAAGTGATGGCTCACTGTAAATCTAGTATGGCATCGTATAAGAAGCCAAAAACAGTTATGGTTGTCAAAGAATTTCCGTTGAACTCAACTGGAAAAATTGCCAAGAAAGTATTGCGTCAACAACTAGAGGAAAGTAAGTAGCAATGACAATCGAAGAGCCTGGTAAGTATCCGTATACTCGCGGCATTAATGCCGACCCAGGCGTATGGACCATGGGTCAATATGGCGGTTTTGGTACACCCGCTGAAACCAATGAACGCTTTCGAATCTTATTAGATCAAGGTTTAACAGGTTTTAGTGTCGCGCTAGATTTACCAACTCAACTGGGACTGGACTCTGATGACCCACTATCACTCGGCGAAGTTGGCCGTGTGGGCGTGGCAATAGATAGCTTGCGGGATATAGAGATTCTCATGGAGGGTATCCCTCTCGAAAAGATTACCCAAGTGCGTACGACGGCGAACTCAATCGGCTATATCTGGGCGGCAATGTTTATAGCACTGGCAGAACAGCGCGATATGGATCCAAATAGGTTTGGAATGTTTATTCAAAATGATGTCTTAAAAGAGTACATCGCTCGCGGAACACAGATATTTCCAGCAGAAGCCGGCTTAAAACTCTCAGTAGATGTCATTGAATATATTGCAACCAAGATCCCTCGATGGGTTTCATTAGCGATGAGCGGTTATCACATCCGTGAGTCAGGCTCAGATGCCGTGCAAGAAGTTGCGTTTACATTTGCAAATGCTCGTGAGTACCTTGATGCAGCGATTGCTCGCGGTGTAAGTGTTGATCAAATAGCGGCCACCTTATTTACATTTCTATCGTCAAATATTGAGTTCTTGCCGGAAATTGCTAAATTTCGCGCTGCCCGTAGGACCTGGGCTCGCTTGATTCATGAGAAATATCAGGCTCAGGATGCCGCTTCCGAGAAACTGCGTATCTTTGCATTTACTGCCGGCTCTTCACTGACTGCTCAGCAGTCCATGAACAACGTTGTCCGCACATCGGTTGAAATGCTTGCAGCAGCGCTAGGTGGCATTCAAACAATGCACGTATCGGCCTTCGATGAAGCCCTAGGTGTTCCAACAGAAGAGGCGGCAATGCTGGCCCTTCGCACTCAGCAGGTTATTGCCTTTGAAACTGGGGTATTGAGCACCGCTGATCCTTTGGCTGGGAGTTATGAGATCGAACGCCTCACAGATGAACTCGCGGACAAGATGTGGGCGATGATAGAAGATATTGAAAAACGTGGAGGCGCCCTTGCCTGTATCAATAATGGTTGGTTTTCAAATGAACTCTCTGAAAAAGCATATGCATTTGCTATGGCAATTGAATCAGGGGAGCGCAAACTAGTAGGCGTGAATCTCTTTAAAGCAGATACTCCGCCTTATAAAGCCTTTGAAATCAATCCTAAGAGCGAGGCTGGCCAAGTTGCTGCACTCCATGCAGTGCGGGCAAGTAGAGATAATGATGAAGTGGCATCGACACTGGCTGATTTACATAGGGCGGCTCAGGCAGGTGAAAACATAATGGAAACCTGCATTGCTGCAGTTAAGGCTTACGCCACGGTCGGTGAGATAGTAAATGAACTTCGCAAGGTTTATGGAAAATGGATTCCTACACGAGCTTTTTAAGCTGGTTTAGAATTATTTCAAAGGGCTTTGCTCGATAATCTATAACTTCAAAATGTCCGGTATCAATGAGTTCTATGAACTCACACTCTAAACCTGCGGTTTTGTAAGAGTTATAAAGCGAATGTGAAAGCGCAATGGGAACGCGAATGTCATCAGTACCGTGGATAATTACGACAGGCACATTTGCGTTGAGCATTATGTTCGGATCAAGATCTGGTCTATTAACTGCGCTGTCTCCAAGGAAAAGCTTTATCGCGCCACCATCTAGATTCAGAGCATCCGCACCAGCCATATCACCGACAGGTGCGAGAGCAATAATGCCTGTGATGAGTTTTTCAGTCTCTTTATCTGAAGCCAATAAGGCTAAATGACCTCCTGCAGAGTGCCCAATAAGGACGCCTCCACCAGAGTGCACAATGGCTGCACGAATATCGGCGAGGTAGTTATCGGGTTTACCGAGAGTTCGGGGATATTCAGCTAATTGAACTCGCCAACCGGCATCTGACAGGGCACCTGCGAGAGGGCGCAGATGCGTCAAATCGTATTCTGGATGCCAGAATCCACCGTGAATGAGAAAAATTTGGCCTAGGCATGTGCCAGTAGCCTCAAAAATCTCAATAAAATTATCAGGATCTGCTCCATATTTTTCTACATGCGTATAGGCACGAGTTGGCAACTCAAATACTGATCGGTCCTCAGGAATCACTTATTGTCAGCTTTAAGGCGAAATCTCTGTAATTTGCCGGTAGTTGTTTTAGGTAAGGCTTTAACAAATACTATTTTCCGAGGATATTTAAAAGGTGCAATCTTTTGCTTCACATGGTCCTGCAGCTCCTTAATTAACTCAGGGCTTTCAGCGACTCCGCCTAATACAACAACGTAGGCAACGACAAGCATTCCACGCTCCTCATCGGGTTCGCCGACTACTGCGACCTCTGCAACAGAATTGTGGGTAAGCAGAGCATTTTCGACCTCAGGGGCGGCAATGTTATATCCGCTTGAGATAATCATGTCATCAGCTCTCGACTGGTACTTGAAGTAACCATTGGCATCCTTCAAATATAAATCTCCCGTTACGTTCCATCCATTAACTGCATAAACATTTTGTCGTACATCATTTAAATAACGGACTCCAGTTGGACCTCTAACAGCTAAAAAGCCAATCTCACCAGAGGCAAGCTCTGCAAAATCCTCATTTACAATAATTGCCTCATAGCCCGGTACAACTTTTCCAGTCATCCCTGGAATAATCTCCTCATCTGATGCTGAGATAAAGATATGCAGCATCTCTGTTGCGCCAATGCCATCAATTAATTTGATGCCGGTAGCCTCAAACCAAGAGCGCCACGTGGATTCTGGAAGATGCTCGCCTGCAGATACGCACCTACGTAGTGAAGGCAGATCTAAGTTATCCGTTGACTTCAATATCGCCCTATAGGCCGTTGGGGCTGTAAATAGAACGCTTACTTTATTCTCACGTACCTTTTCAATGAGAACCGGTGGCGGGGCGCCTTCTAGAAGAAGGGTTGTTGCACCGACTCTAAATGGGAAAACTACGCTTGCGCCGAGACCGAAAGTAAATGCAAGTGGGGCTGAACAAGCGAAAATATCCTCTTTAACCGGTTTAAGAATCTCTTTTGAAAAAGTGTCAGCGATTGCCAAGATATCGCGATGGAAGTGAATTGTTGCCTTAGGTACACCTGTTGAACCTGAAGTGAAGGCCAAAATACTAACATCATCACTTGCCGTATCACATGCAGTGTGCTGTGTAGGAAATGTCGATGCCTTAGCAAATACATCATTCTCGTCGCCATAGATGAGCGTCTGGCCCGTGAAATTTGTAACTAAGTTCCAATCCTCCATGAACCTATGATCAATGAGAGCAAATTGAACATGAGCCACTCCGAGCATTTTTTCCAACTCATTGGCGCGCTGTAAGTGAATTGTTGTGACGGCTACCGCGCCTACACGGAGAATTGCCAGCCATAAAATAACAAGTGAGGCACTATTTGGACCACGCAAAAGGACACGATTTCCTGGTTTTACGCCAAGGGATTCTAGATAGTTAGCGACCTGTGAAATCTTCGCCAGAAGTTCGCCATATGTGTAATTTCCATCGGCTGCGATTATCGCGAGTTTATTTGGTCCAACGATCTCAATCGTTTTATCTATCAACTCGTAACTGGCATTGAGTCGCTCTGTGTAGTTAGTGTCAATAAAACTTTGATTGAGCCAGGGCCATTGATCGCGAGGCGGTAAGTTTTCGCGAGTGAAATTATCAGCATGGCCAGTTTTATAGAAACTCATTTGTTTTTCTCCCCGTGTTTTTCAATTGCACTTATTAACTCGGATATACCCACTGATTTTTCCATCGCCCCCAGCAGTACTAGAGGCACCCATCCATCAGAAGGGGCGGAAAGATGTAGGGAGTTTTCAAGCTCCGTCGCCGTACTGTGAGCGCCCTCTCGATCTGATTTATTTACGAGAAAGATGTCGCCGATCTCTAGAATTCCAGCCTTTGAGGCCTGAATTCCATCTCCCATACCTGGAGCCATCACAACTACTAC
>CANIBB010000003.1:0-32130 GCA_947465575.1 Actinomycetota bacterium
ATCTCAAAAGCCGAAGAAAAAGTACCGATAAGAGCATCTGTTAATACAACTCCACGAACTAAATCCTCTTTAAAGCGAGCTGTTATAACTTCGCCAATAGGTTTTTCAATCAAGTAGTTCCAAACCGATGGCATTGCAATTAGGGTTTGTAACTCACTTCTTGTCATAAGTGGTTTCAGTAGCGTTGGTGCAATACGTTGTGCGAACTGCGCAATCTCTCCATAGAATTTTTGCCACGCCTCCCCTTCGCTTCCGCTGGAATCAAGAAGAGCAAAGGACTCCTCTGTCGCTGCATCCCACTGGCGCGAAACGAATAATCCCTGATTGACGCCGAAATGTTCATAGGGCGTATAACTAGATACCGTTCGAGAAATACACTCAAAGTTAAGGCCCAAGTCGGTGATGATTGAATCCGGTAAAAGCGAGACAAGATATGAATACCTAGAAATTCGAGCATCAAAGCCAGGAAATGCGCGAACGCTGGTGGTCGCTCCACCAATTTCTCCGTTAGCCTCCAAAATTCGAACGCTCTTACCTGCTCGAGCAAGGTATGCCGCCGCAACTAAACCATTGTGGCCAGCGCCAATAATGGTTACGTCGCAGTCAGAAGCCTTCATTAGAGAGTGTTAAGGATGCGCTCAATCGCCTCAGTAATTATCTCTGGGCTTGTTGCAAAATTAAGTCGCACATACTGTGAACATTGAGCTCCATACAAAGAGCCAGCATTAAAGGCTACGCGGCCTTTTTCAAGCAAAATCTGGGATGGATCTTCACCGAGATCCAGACTGGATAAGTCAAGCCAAGCCAGATAACTATTATCGGGGATATGATATTTAACCGTTGGAAGTTTTCTTGCGAGTAAGTCCCGGAGAAGAAAACGATTGTGGTCGAGCTGGTTCATTACTGAATTAAGCCAAACCCCACCCTCTGCAAAAGCGGCAGCCGATGCGAAGGCACCAAGAATCGAGGCACGAAAGTGAACCGCCTTTGGCATCCGATCCAACTGCGCATTGATTAATGCATTCTGCGAAACAATGATTGCGCACTTTAATCCGGCAATATTCCAGCCCTTCGATGCAGCCGTTACCGTAATTCCTACTTCGCGGGCAGTGTCATTGAGCGCTAAAAATGGGATAAATTCCGCCGATTTAAAAGTGAGTGGCGCATGAATCTCATCGCTAATTACCAGTACTCCGTACCTCTTAGCCATCTCTGCAATTCGAGTAAGTTCGCTCTTTGAGTAAACACGGCCAAGAGGGTTATGGGGCGAGCACAGAAGGTGAACCCTTAATCCTGCAGCATAAATCTTTTCAATCGCATCTAGATCTAACTGCCAAGGATTCTCGGTCTCGTTGTCGGTATCAGCCCGAGTAAAAGGCACATCAATCTTTGTAAGGCGAGTTTCATTGATCCAATTGTAGAAATTCTGATAGACGGGCGAGTTAATAAGTACGGTATCACCAGGCTTTGTAAAAACTCGCAGAACTTCTACTACGGCGACTCCTACATCGGATGCAATCCGCACCTGTGAAGTATCAACGTCCCAGCTCCATTGTTCGGCGGCAAAGCGCGCAAATCCAGTAGGAAGCTCTGGAATTAATCCCAAATACCCTAAATCTGATTTAGCGACCATTTCCTGTAACACTCTGCGGATTGGTTCGGCGATAGGAAAATCCATCTCCGCCACTGGAAGAGGTAAAACATCACGATCAAACTCGCGCCATTTTTCCGAGTGGTGGGTTAGAAGTTCGGCAAGGGTGGGAGTTTGAACGTAAGTGTCAGTCATCTAAGAAGGCTACCTTGCTAGTGCACATAACTAAAGCGGGCTAGGCCTCATCTGGCAGTAGTCTGCGTGTGGTATTTCGTACTACTAACGTTGTAGGCAGCACCAATGATGGTGGAACAACATCGGGTTTACGCAAGCGCTCCATAATCGACCAAGCCGCCATTTCACCCATTAATGTGACTGGTTGCTCAATAGTTGTTAGCTCCGAAAATTCAGCCATCTCATGACCATCAAAGCCAACGATCGAAATATCCTCCGGACTCTTTAATCCGTGACGACGTAACGCCTGCAGCGCCCCCATCGCCATCTCATCGGATTCGCAGAAAATTGCAGTTGGTCTATTAGGTCGCGCCAAGAGATCATCCATAGCACGCGATGCAGTGTGCATTGTGAAATCTCCATGCACTTCGCGCGAAGGCAGCCACTCCAATTGATTCTCGGCTAAAACCTGCATAAAGCCTTTACGTCGATCCTGAGGAACACTGAAATTAAAGGGGTCATCGGGGCGTCCAGACATGAGACCAATCTTTTTATGCCCTTGGTTAACCAGGTGTTGTGTTGCGGTACGTGCAGCGGCTACATCATCTATTTTTACACTCGCACAATGTGCATGCTCCATTCCGACTAAAGCGACGGGGATTCCAAGACTGAGAATCGAGTCAAACTCTTCCTCGGTTGGCGGGAGCGAGATAACGATTAATGCATCTACGCGACCCTTCAACATTTGATGTTGAAATAGACGTTCGCGACCCTTCATGGCACTGAAGTTATAGAGCAGTAGATCTAAGCCGGCTTCACGTAGCGCCTGTTCAGCACCGCTGATAACTTGAGAGAAATACCAGCGGGAAATATAGGGCGCAACTACACCGACGCTGTTTGTGCGTCCTGCCGGAGAATCTGCGCGAGTTAAGGGGTAATCCAATTTTTCTGCGGCGGCAATAATCTTCTGCCGGGTCACTTCATTGACATGCTGTAGGCCGCGAAGCGCTCTTGAAACCGTTGCAGTAGAAACTCCGGCCTCGTCTGCAACCTCTTTTATTCCTGCCATTGTCCCCTCTTTTTTCTGCTCCGTACTGCAAAAACCTGCAAAAGACCCTGCAAGGCATGTAAAACTACGGCAGAAGAGATAAATTGGCAATAATTTAAATACTTTAGCGATAAATTTACGCCTATGAGCCAACAAATTGAGACCCAGATCGATGTCACCCTAACTGAGCGCGACCGAATGAGCGCCTTCTTTCGAATCATTCTCGTCGTACCTATGGCGATTTTTGTAGCCTCTTTTACTCCATCGGATCTGAGTACCTCTAATTCGAACTATTTTGCCGTGGGTTTTCTAGCCCTTCCCGCCGCTCTTGCCATTATCTTTCGTCGAATTTATCCAAGTTATCTTCTGGCCTTTAATGAGGCGCTACTCTCACTTCAGACTCGAGTAGATGCCTACCTCTTGCTCTTGACCGATGAATATCCTTCAATTGAAGAGAATGAAATCGTTAGTGTTGATTTTCCTCCTGTTGATGCCAAGCTTCTCAACCAATGGCTTCCGCTAGTTAAGTGGTTCCTGGCTATTCCGCTGTATATAGTTGGAATTTTCTATATTATCTTTGCATTTTTCTTAACAATCTTTGCCTGGTTTAGCATTCTCTTTACTGGCAACTATCCAGAGAAATGCGCAGAAGGTGTCGTGGGTACGATCGCTTACTGGAACCGTGTCGCAGGCTATGCATTACTCCTTGTCACGGATGAATATCCAAGCTTCTCTCTCTAATTCATGAGCCTTCACTCGGCGCAGAAAATGCGGCGAATCGTTGCTGAAGTAGCTAAGTTAGATAAGAAATTTGAGCCACTCATTGCCCGACGTCCGCTGTGTACCATCGGGCGAAGTGCGCAAACTGAAACTAATTTCGAATCACTGGTTAGTTCTGTAATCTCTCAGCAACTTGCAACGAAGGCCGCCGAGACTATTCATGGGCGCTTAGTACTAGCTTGCAAAGGAACGATAACGCCCCGAAAACTAATCAGGTTAGAGGATCTCGAACTACGCGGTATTGGAGTCTCTGGCGCTAAGGCGCGCACACTTAAAGGTCTAGCCGGCGCGGTTATTGATAAGAGTATTCCTATTGATCGTATCGATGAGATTCACGATGACCAAGAGATTTTCGATGCTCTAACCTCACTCTGGGGAATCGGTCGATGGACCGTTGAAATGTTTATGATCTTTCAGTTAGGAAGGCTAAATATCTGGCCCACTGGAGATTTGGCCGTTCGGCGAGGCTGGGACATTGTGCATAAAAATAGTGAAGAGACACAGGCTAAAACCCTAGATGCATTGGGAGAAAAACTTCACCCGCATCGCAGCGTCGTGGCATGGTATTGCTACCAAGCCGTACATGAATCACGCGGTTTGGATTACTAAATATCCTCAAGTATTAATGAGACAGAGTTAATGCACCAACGCTCATCGGTTGGGACGTCATAACCCTCCCCTTTGAATATATGACCCAAGTGAGAGCCACAGGCAGCACATCGGACCTCTGTGCGGACTCTTGGAAATAACGAGCGGTCTTCAATTAAATCTACCGCGTCATCGCTCGAAGGCGCGTAAAAAGATGGCCACCCACAGCCTGAATGAAACTTTGTTTCGCTTTTAAATAGCACTGCGCTACAAGCTTTACATTTATAGACGCCGACTTTATCTGTATCTGTATATTCACCAGTAAATGGACGCTCGGTCGCAGCATTTCTTAAAACATCATATGAAAGCGGATCCAATGCCGCCGCCAGTTCACTCTCATTTATCTTTACCGGATAGTTTTTCTCACTCATACCGATGCACTTTCCTGAGGATATGCAACCCCGGTACTGGAGTGACAGTCATAGCCATTTGGATTCTTTTCTAAATATCTTTGGTGATACCCCTCGGCCAGAAAATACTCCACTCCCTCGGCGCTAATAATCTCTGTTGCAATCTCATCCAAATTATTTTTACTTAGTACCCCTTGATACACATCGCGTGAAGAGACTGCGGTTACATATTGGGCGGGAGTAGTTGTATAGATAGCGCTGCGATACTGAGTTCCAATATCTCCACCTTGTCGATTCAAAGAAGTTGGATCATGCATCGTCCAAAACTCTTCCAGCAAGCGTAGATATGAAATCTTTGATTCATCAAAACTAACTTTCACCATTTCGGCATGGCCAGTAGATCCAGTACAGACATCTTCATATGTTGGGTTCTGCTGGGTTCCCCCCATGTATCCCACTGATGTCTCAATTACTCCTGGCATCTGCCAAAAGCGGCGCTCGGCACCCCAAAAACAACCAGTTGCAAAGTAGGCGATTGAACTCATAGCCCTAATTCTTACAGTTTCGCAGCTATCGTGCACCCGCTGATAACCTTGCTCTCGTTAACCCATGAGCCCCCGTAGCTCAGGGGATAGAGCACCGCCCTCCGGAGGCGGGTGCGCAGGTTCGATTCCTGTCGGGGGCACGCGCGAGATAAATCACTCTTAAAAGAGGAAATCTTTTCTCATACAACCTTGTTAATACCTACAGAAGGCGAGAGAATTAGCGCCTTGCGCAGCCACAAGTTTGCGTATCAATACGAAGTTAGAAGTGATTAGGCCTCGCCGAAACGGGGCTAGAGGAGGCACGCACATGGATTGGCGACATAGATCGGCTTGCCGCGATGAAGATCCGGAGCTATTTTTCCCAGTTGGAAATACTGGCCCTGCAATCAGCCAAATCGAAGAGGCAAAAAAAGTCTGTAATCGCTGCATCGTAAAAGAGCCATGCTTGGCATGGGCCCTTGAGAGCGGTCAAGATGCTGGTGTTTGGGGTGGACTCTCTGAAGATGAGCGTCGTGCTCTTAAGCGTCGTGCCGCCCGTAACAGAGCTCGTCTACAGGAGCAACAGAGCTCTTTCTAACCGTATTTTCTAATTATTACAGTGGAAAGCGAAGCGAAGCGGTTGTTCCTATATTCGTTGAGGTTAATTTCAATACACCTTTTAACTCATTCTCAGTCAGTGTTCGCACAATCTGTAAACCTAAATTAGCTGAGGTAGCTAAATTAAAATCCTCAGGTAAACCAACTCCATCATCGATGATAGTTATCACGCACTCATTACTGTAGCGCGCTAGCTTAATTGAAAGAGTTGATCCCTCTCGCGCTAAACCATGCTCGAGTGCGTTGTGCATTAACTCTGTCACAACTAATGAGAGCGGCGTAGCAAGACGCGACTCAAGAGAGCCCAATTCGCCATCACGCACAATAGTAAGTTCGCCCATTCGTGGGCTGAGCTCTAAGGCATGAGAGATCAAACTAGTGAGAACGGCATCAAAGGCAACATCACTTTCACTGCTGCTAGATAGAGTCTCATGCACTAATGCAATTGAGGCGATTCTTCGTACCGCCTCATTAAGTGCTGATGCCGCACCTGGATCTTCAATTCGTCGTGCTTGTAAGCGAAGGAGCGCGGATACTGTTTGCAAATTATTCTTAACGCGATGGTGAATCTCTCGAATCGTTACATCTTTCGTAACGAGTTCGCGATCACGGCGCCGTAGCTCTGTTACGTTTTGAAGTAAGACGATTGCGCCAATTCGATCATCGCCAGCAAGTAAGGGCAGTACAAGCAAATCTATCGTTGCGCCTTGATTATCAATCTCTACTCTACGAAGGGTTTTCCCATTTAAGCGCGTACCGATACCCTCTTCGTGGGCATCGCGCGAGTTTTGAACAACGGCTTCAGCGACATCACCTAACTTGCTATTTTCAATCTCGCTTTTCCAACCCATGCGGCTAAAGGCTGATCGCGCATTCGGACTGGCAAATGAGATAACACCGTTTATATCAAGACGAATTAGCCCATCTCCCACCCGCGGAACTGGCTCAAAAAGAGAGCCCGCATTTTTATATGGAAATGAGCCCTCTGCAACCATGCGATACAGCGAGTGTGCAATCTGGCGGTAGTTGAGCTCGAGCGCCCCTGGGGATCGCATTAATTCAGAGTTCCTGTGACGAGAGATGACGGCGATTACCTGGCCATCAAAGACGACTGGAATAGTCTCCTCTTTTATCATTATGTCGCCGATTTTTTCAGGCTCAGAGTCTCGAATGATTTCGCCACTTGAAAGTGCTTCATCGATTCGGCTTCGACTCCCCCACGTAACTTCATCGCCTATTACGTCATCGATGAAAACAGTTGCCGCAGTTGTAGGCCTGATGTGTGCAACTGCAACATGACCCGTCGGCCACAACTTCACATCTTTTCTTATCGGAACCCAAAGAATGAGATCGGCAAAAGACAAATCTGAAAGCAGCTGCCAATCGGCAACTAACTCGCGCAGGCGGTGAGCTTGATCGATAGTTACAGAGCTTCGCCCATGGATTAGAGTCTCAAACTGAGGCATGGCTATTTCCAGCTATCTAACTCTTGAGCGATCTCCTGTGTTGCAAACCAAACCAGCTCATCATCATCTTCATGTGCCAAAAGTGCGCATTGAACTTGGCTCCACGTAATTGGGGCAGATAATTGAATCGAATCCTCTGCGCTCTCACTCCATTGACCCTCTGCAACCTCTATGGCCAAGACGATCCCGGGAGAGTTTTGCGATACTCGAAGATCTATCGCTGACTCTCCCGCCAAAATCGATAACAGGTACTCAAGCTCTTCTTCATCACAATCTAGGTTTTCAGTAACAAAGCCACTGGTTGGAGCAAATGCTTGAGCTGCGGAATAACTCTGATCTGTAAGAAATTTCGCAAGATCACTCTGACTTATAGGCAGGTATGCACGCATGTGCCAATGGTATTAGAAATTAACTGACCATCTCACTGGCTATCTTCGCAATCGATTTGCGCAGGCCAGAGCGCTCATTAATCTCTATTAATGATGATTTCTCGGCCTCTGCCGCAGCACAGGCGCGCCCGTCACGAGCGATTACTCGAAGGCTCAAAGGCCGAAGCGAAGTCGTGAGGGCAAGAAACTTCGCCTCTTCATCGCCACCTTTGCGCCCCTGAGAGCGCATATTGAGAGTAAAGCTCAAAGCACTTCGTATAGAGGTTTTTTCTATCAAAGAACTTACTTGTTCCAATCGATGAAGGCCAAGCACATCTGGACGTGCAACAACCATGAGTTCATTGGCCTGGTCGCATGACCAGGTAGTCATCGTAGAAGTCCAGCGCCGATCAGTAAGTCGGTTTGAAAGCCCAGATATAGAGCCCAAATCAATAATAATCTGATCAAATGACTGTGTTGCCAGATCCATCCAAGCATCTACCGACATCGCCTGTTCTTGTGAGATTTCAGCAATCGATAGTGAGGGTGCAATAGTGCGCCATCCTTCCTCGCTATTTACATTTCGCACGGAAAGCAAAGCGGCAACAGATGGTGCGCGAAAATTTGCATCAATAAGAAGTGTGGCTTTTTCTAAGACGCTAAGCTCCATCGCGATATTGATTGCAACTGTTGTACAACCGGTGTTACTTCCCGCCGAACCTATAGCGAGGACATGTGCGCGTCGGCTCTTTGGAGAAAGCTGCGTACTCTGGCGCAGCATTGGCGCGCGAACAAAGCCGCGGACCAGACTAATAAGATCGGTGGCATTTGTTGGTATGAGATGAAGTTCGCCCAATGCACGCTCTTTATCTGGCGAATCAGAAAAGCCGATTAGCTGCTTAACTTTTGGCGCTAAGGCATCTAACCGCGAACGAGTTATACCGGATAGATCTGGCGAAAAAATTATGATGGCCTCAAGGGATGTTTCAGGACTACTCTTTAAATAGCTTTCAAGTGAGTCGATGTCAATTGCACGAAAAATAACACTCCAGCCTTGGGCAAAGAGTGTGCCTGCAATGAATCCCTCAGTTTGCGCGTTAGCAATTGCTGTAATGACGGTCGGTAGCTCCTGATCAGACATGTGAACTAACCACCACTAAGCGGCCATGTGTTGTTGCACTTAATAATCGTAAAACTTGTGTCTCCTCGACGGCGACGGTGAGGGCGGCATCGGTTCCGAAGTTCTTACTCTTTTGATCAAAGCTAAGGAGTCTTACTCCCCCTAAGATCAATATCGGATCAACTGGCATCTCTCCACTTTGGCTATCAATCACCCAGTAGATATCAATAGCTTCTCCGGCGAGAATTCCAGCCGCTAAATCAACGGCACGGATGCTTATCGGTACAGCGCTGGATGCAAGGAGTGTGCTGTCTGAGCTCACGCTTTGAATATTTACAATCTCTCCGGGAGTCATCGTGCTCATCACAATCAATCCGAGAGGGTCATCGGCCTTTCCCATGTAGAGAGAAGCGCTGGAGTCAAGATCGAAGTGTTGTAGTTCGATATCGCCAGTAACAATTTGATGCCCGGGGGTCATATCAACAGAGGCGATCCAAAAATCGCTACCTCGGTGCGAAAATGTTGCGAGAAAGAATGCGGAGAGAAAAGAGGCAACAATTAAGGTAATGGCCAACGGGGTTCTGGAACGCGATCTATCTTTTTTATATGTCATAGCGCGAACTCAAGGCCACTGGGGCAAGATCTATTGAGCTTTATCCACAATCATCAATTTGGATGAGTAACTCTCGACAATAAGGTTGAAGCAATCCAAAGCATAAGCCTAGAGCCTTCTTTCATGACAACTAATCCGATCTTCGACAACGCACCAATATTCAAGCGAATTACCCTAGCCACTGTTTCAAGTGATGAGAATGAAGATTGGTTACACCCAGTTCTTGAAATCTTTCGCCCCCAACCTTCACCGCAGTTGCTCAAGAAAAATCGGCTATACCTTGTACCGAGCACTTTCGATGATGAGTTTGATCCCGACTTTGCACCTGAACCAACCTCGGCCCACGATCTTCCCGCCCTTGACGAGTGGTGTGCAAGCTTTGCTCGAAATGTTTTAGAAGTATTTGCCGGGCGCCGACAACCAGCCCAGCTGACCAAAGCGTTCCACCATCGAATCTATAGTGAATTTGTTAAGAAGTCTGGTACCGAGAAAGAGGTTGGCAAGATAAGAAAACTTCACATAAGCGAACCACTTGATGGAATCTGTGAGACAACGGTCACGGTTAGATTTGGTGAGCGCTTGCGCGCCCTTGTATTTAGATTCGAAGGTATCGATAATCGCTGGCTTTGTACTGCGTTGACACTTATTTAAGCGGCACCGTGGCAACGCTTGTATTTTTTACCTGAACCACAGGGACATGGAGCATTACGTGAAACCTCGCCAGTTGTTTTTACGCCAGATTCATCGGCGGCTGTGTACTGCAGGCCAGTTCTCGGAAGCGGCTTAGCATCAAGGCCGACGCCTGAAACTTCATGGCTTGATGGCTCAACTGTAATTTCAATATTAAACAAGAAGCCTGCAATCTCTTCTTTAATAGCATCCATCATCGCTGAGAAGAGCTCATAGCCCTCGCGCTGATACTCAACGAGAGGATCGCGCTGAGCCATTGCGCGAAGTCCGATTCCCTCTTGTAAGTAGTCCATCTCGTACAAATGTTCGCGCCATTTACGATCTAAGACTGAAAGTAAGACTTTACGCTCAAGCTCTCGCATAACTTCTGCGCCTAAGCTCTCTTCGCGGGAGGCATAGGCCTTTTCGCAGTCCTCAATAATGCGTGCAGTAAGGAACTCGGCGTCAAGGCCGCTACGTGAGCCGGCAGATGCGATGAGTTCATCGACGCTAAATGAGATTGGATAAATAGTTTTGATTGCATTCCAGAGAGTCTCAAGATCCCAATCCTCGGAATAGCCCTGTGAAGTTGCGCTAGTAACATATGCGCTCAAAGTCTCTCGAACAAACTCTGCTACTTGATCTTTAATATCTTCGCCCTCAAGAACCATCCTGCGTTCACCATAGATAACTTGGCGCTGGCGGTTCATGACATCGTCATACTTTAAAACATTTTTGCGCATCTCAAAGTTTTGAGCCTCAACTTGGGTCTGTGCAGAACGGATGGCATTGCTGACCATCTTAGATTCAATCGGTGCATCCTCTGGAATTCCCGCAGCCGTTAAAAAGCGCTCGACCATTCCTGAGTTAAAACGTCGCATGAGCTCGTCCTGAAGTGAGAGATAGAATCGAGACTCACCGGGATCGCCCTGTCGACCTGATCGACCTCGCAACTGATTATCGATACGTCGAGATTCGTGGCGCTCAGTACCAAGAACATAAAGACCTCCGAGAGCGATAACCTCTTCATGTCCTTTCGCAACTGCCGTCTTTTGCCGAGCAATCTCATCAGGCCAGGCAGCTTCGTAGGCATCTGCATTGTCGACGGGAGAGATTCCACGGCGTTGAAGTTCGAAGTCGGCCATGAACTCAGGGTTACCACCAAGCATGATGTCCGTACCGCGACCGGCCATATTTGTTGCAACTGTAACCGCGCCACGTACTCCTGCACGGGCGATGATCGCCGCTTCGCGTTCGTGGTGCTTGGCATTTAGAACTTCGTGGGGCACTCCAGATTTACGAAGAAAGGCTGAGAGCTCCTCGGATTTTTCAACACTGACGGTACCAACTAAAACTGGTTGACCCTTACGATGTTTTTCAGCTATATCTGCCGTGACTGCAATAAATTTCCCATCTTCAGATTTATAGACTAAATCAGCTTGATCGAGGCGAACCATCTCGCGGTTAGTTGGAATGGGTACCACACCAAGCTTATAAATCTGGTAAAACTCAGAGGCCTCAGTCATGGCCGTACCAGTCATACCCGATAACTTGGAGTACAAGCGGAAATAGTTCTGCAAGGTAATTGTTGCCAGAGTCTGATTTTCATCTTTAATCTCAATGCGCTCTTTAGCTTCAAGGGCTTGGTGTAGACCCTCGCTATAACGACGGCCGGCCAGCATGCGACCAGTGTGCTCGTCAACGATTAAAAGCTCGCCATTCATAACAACATAATCCTTATCGCGCTTGAACAACTCTTTGGCGCGTACTGCATTGTTAAGATAGCCAATCATGGGTGTATTGGCAGCTTCGTAAAGATTGCCTATCTGCAATAACTCTTCAACCTTTGTGACACCCTCTTCTAAGATTCCAACAGTCTTCTTCTTTTCATCAACTTCATAGTGAACATCGCGCTGTAACTTACCAACATGATTTGCAAATTCGACGTACCACTTAGTTGCCTTATCAGCAGGTCCGCTAATGATTAATGGAGTACGCGCCTCATCGATCAAAATTGAGTCGACCTCATCGACAACTGCGAAGAAGTGATCACGCTGCACACAGTCCTCTAGTGACCAGGCCATATTGTCGCGAAGATAATCAAAACCAAACTCATTATTTGTTCCATAAGTAATGTCGGCCAAATATGCCTCGCGTCGCTCCGCAGGTGTCATATTGGCAAGAATTACTCCAACTCTTAACCCTAAGAAGCGATGAATTCGACCCATCCATTCGCTATCTCGTTCTGCTAAATAATCATTTGTTGTAACAACATGGACGCCCCGTCCTGCCAGCGCATTTAAATATGAAGGCAACGTTGCAACAAGAGTCTTTCCTTCACCTGTGCGCATCTCAGCAATATTCCCTCGATGAAGTGCAGCTCCACCCATCAATTGAACGTCATAGTGGCGCTGACCCAAGGTCCGTTTTGCCGCTTCACGTACAACGGCAAAGGCCTCTGGCATTAGATCATCTAGGCTCTCGCCTTGTGCATATCGCCCCTGAAATAGAGCGGTCTGACCGCGAAGCTCGCTATCGGAGAGGGCGCTAATTCGTGTCTCATGTCCATTGACTACCGCGACGACTTTGCTGAGTTCGCGGAGCAGGCGTCCTTCTCCGGCACGCATAATCCTGTCAAAAAACGCTGGCATCACTTGGCCTCTCGAACTCAATGGCTGACTTAACCCCCTTATCTTAGAGGTTGGGCCACGCAAGCGGTAACCGAGGCAAGGACGCTAAAACCCTGACAGGTAAGGGCTCGGACCGCCTCTCGCAGGGTAGAGCCTGTGGTGACTACATCGTCGATGAGAACTAGATCCCCGCGCGGATATGAACCCGCCTTAACTGCAAATGCGCCGCGCAGATTCTCAGAGCGAGCTTCGGCATGTAAACCACTTTGATCGCGAACTTTTCGAACAAGTTCGAGTGAGTCAGATATTCGATAGCCACTCATTTCGCCAACTCCTTGTGCAATATCTACCATGAAATTGCGACCACGTCGGCGACGAGCGGATCGAGATGATGGAATCGGCACAAGTCGAATATCGTGATTACTCAAATTAGCTTGACTTAAAACATGATCGATAGCTTTTATTATGAGTTCGTCGGCCCCTTTCAAACCATTCTCCTTGGCCGAGAGCAGAATTTTACTTGCCGTCTTTGAATAAATTACTCCAGAGTGAACAGGCATCGCAGAAATACGTGTGGAGTACAGATGCGGATGCCATTCCAGACGGCAAGTAGAGCAAATCAAAACTCCAATCTCTCTACAGCCAATGCATCGAGTGGGAAAGAGAAGTTGAGTGAGAGATTCAATCGCAGGCATCACCCAAGGCTAGTAACCTCTAGAAGTACAAGAAAACTGTTGTGGAAACTATTCGTGGTAATCATCGGGCTGTAGTTTTATCAAACGTGCAGTAATGGCCGCCATAGAGATTCGTGGAAGTGTTAAAACGAAATGTGCGCCTTTGCCCGGCCTGCCCCAAGCCTCGAGTTCGCCATTATGCAAGCGTGCATCCTCGAGAGCGATCGAGAGTCCGAGTCCTGTGCCTCCGTGTGTACGAGAGCGCGAGGGATCACCACGCCAAAACCGATCAAAAACCTGCACTAACGTTGAGCCGTCAAGGCCCACTCCAAAGTCACGAACTCCGACAGCTACATCGAATTCACTAGCAAGGATCGTAATTGCAATCGGTTTCTCTTCAGCATGATCGATCGCATTTGAAAATAGGTTACGCAAAATCCGCTCAACGCGGCGAATATCGGCCCTAATAACTACTGAATCCGTAATTGAGTAGACACGCAACTGCGTCGACCGCTCCTTTGCAACTAGGAATAAATCATCGGCACTTCGACGCACTAGTGCGACGAGATCGAACTCCGTGGCTTCAAGCACCGCTACTTCTGCATCGAATCGACTGATTTCGAGGAGATCCTCAAGGAGTCGTTCAAAACGATCGAGTTGGGCGACCATTAATTCGGCACTACGAGCGACAATTGGATCAAAGTCTTCGCGTGAGGAGTTAATAACCTCTGAGGCTAAGCGTAAAGTTGTAAGTGGCGTGCGCAGCTCATGTGAAACATCAGATACAAATCTCTGTTGAACGCGGGATAGGTTCTCAAGCCGAGCAATCTGTTTTTCAATGGACTCGGCCATCTCATTAAATGCATTACTCAATGTCGAAATCTCATCCTGAGAGCGCACATTCATTCGCTCTGAAAAATCACCGGCAGTAAATTGCGTTGCGATGCGCGAGGCTTGACGGACCGGACGCACTACTTGTCTGACCACTAACCAGGTAATCAATCCAATTAAGAGTACTAAAAACAGACCCGTCAGGAGCAAATAGTTCTGGATAAGGTTTAATGTTGTATTTTGATTCACAAGTGAAAAAAGCATGTACATCTCATACTGGCCAGCGTTAGGAATTAAGACTTTCTCTCCAATGGCCAAGCCCTGGATGCTGGAACTGCCGATATATTTGATTGTTACGTAGCTGGTTGCGATGTCCTTACTTTTTCGTACCTTATTACTTAAATACTTTGGAATTGAAGTCGGATCCACTAAATTTGATGAGATTTCATAGTCTAGTTTTCTAGAGTTCCCCGGGCTTTTAACGAAGACCACCTCTCGTGCATTCTCATTCGTGGAGAGCGAGGTTGCCGAGGCGATAACGTCATTAATTATTTTCCTGACTTCAGCGTCTTTCTCACCTTGCGCCAAGATAAATCGATACTGCGCATTAAAAATGGTGGAACGTGCCTCAATAATCGATGATTGAAGATTCACTTTTTTTATACCAGTAGCTAATTGCGAATTTAGGGCCGACCCTGCGGCAAAGATGACGGCAAGAGACAGGACTACGGTTGAGACGATTACTTTTAAAGCCAGGGACCTGCGAAATTTGGAGAAGATCAGGTTCATTTTTTATGAACGGCCCATCACTCCAGCTTTATATCCAACGCCGCGCACGGTCACGACGATTTCTGGTCGCTCTGCATCATGCTCGATTTTGGCACGCAACCTCTGCACGTGAACGTTCACTAATCTCGTATCAGTTGAGTGGCGATACCCCCACACCTCACTGAGTAAGGCATCTCGTGAAAAAACACGCCCTGGCTCTTTGGCAAGGGCTACCAATAAATCAAACTCAAGGCGAGTAAGTGCAATCTGTTTGCCAGCCCTTAGAACTTGATGAGCGGCGACATCAATTGCTAAATCTCCAATGGTCAACAGGCCAGAGATATCTGTATTTGTTCGACGCAGGCGCGTTCGAATTCGTGCAACGAGCTCTGAAGGGTGCTTGAAGGGTTTGACCATGTAGTCATCGGCTCCGGCCTCAAGACCTCGCACAACATCATGCGAGTCCCCCCGGGCACTGAGCATAATAATCGGCACCATTGATTCAGCACGAATTAATTTACAGACCTCGACACCGTCGAGGCCCGGCAACATAACATCGAGCAGAACTAAATCCGGTGGATTATTTCGAAAAACTTCGAGAGCTTCATCTCCGCGACTTACAAGGTCAACGTCAATCCCCGCTCCGGTTAATACGATTCCGAGCATCTCTGACAGGTCTTGGTCGTCATCGACGACCATAACCAAAGTCATTAGCTACCGTGCTCCCAAGAGTTCAGGTACATGTCTTGGGCTGGAGTTAGTACATCGATACGTCCGCCCATGCTAACGAGCTTCAAGCTTGCAACTTCCTTATCGATATATGTTGGAACGTCATGAACGCCAGGCTTTAAGTTCTTGGCCTCCTTGACTAAGTATTCAGCCGTCAAGGCTTGATCTGAGAATGACATATCCATAACCGATGCTGGGTGACCCTCGGCTGCGCCTAAGTTCACTAAACGGCCCTCGGCAAGTAGTAGTAGGCGACGTCCATCTGCCAATACATATTCATCAGTCTGGTGGCGCATCTTCGCATTCTTAGCCTTTGAGTTTTGCTCGAGCCATGCGACATCGATTTCAATATCAAAGTGTCCGGAGTTGGCCATGATGGCCCCATCCTTCATTACTTGGAAATGCTCTTCGCGAAGTACATCGCGGTTACCCGTAACAGTAATAAATACATCTCCAACCTTTGCAGCATCAATCATTGGCATGACGCGGAATCCCTGCATCATTGCATCAAGTGCCTTAGTTGGGTCGATTTCGGTAACGACAACATCGGCGCCCATACCCTTGGCACGCTCTGCAACACCCTTACCGCAATAACCAAATCCGGCAACAACTAAAATGCGTCCTGCAAGCAGGAAGTTAGTTGAGCGGAAAACGGCATCGAGTGTTGATTGACCTGTTCCGTAGCGATTATCAAACATGTGCTTTGTATCTGTGTCATTAACGGCGATCATTGGGAATTCAAGTGCGCCATCTTTTGCCATCTGGTTTAGGCGGATAACGCCAGTTGTGGTCTCTTCGCAACCGCCAGCGATATTTGCAATTAACTCTCTACGTGTTGTGTGAAGAGTATTAACGAGGTCACAGCCATCATCGAAAACCTGGTGAGGTGCAATATCTAAAGCAGCATTGATGTGTGTGTAGTACCCGTCGCGATCAACTGCATTGCGTGCAAAGACAGAGATTCCATATTCGTGAACTAGGGCCGCTGCAGTGTCGTCCTGAGTTGATAATGGATTTGAGGCACAGAGGGCGATGTCGGCTCCTCCAGCTTTTAGAACTCGCATAAGGTTTGCAGTCTCAGTTGTGACGTGCATGCATGCAGCGATTCGAACGCCGGCAAAGGGCTGTGACTTTTCAAAGCGCTCACGAATCTGAGCAAGGACTGGCATATTGCGCTCTGCCCACTCGATGCGCTTTCGGCCTTGGGATGCAAGAGAGGCATCGGCGATGTCATGGCGTGGAAGGGTTGCAGTAACTGGTGAATTCACGAAAAGCTCCTTTATGGACGAGTCTGTAGGGCCTTAGGTTACCGCCCGGAGCTTAAAAGCGAGTAATGAGGGCGCTGACTAGCCGCGAATGAGTGCGAGAACTTCATCACGTAACTTATTCATCGCAGCGGCCGTCTTGGCCTCGACGTTTAGGCGCAAAACAGGCTCAGTATTAGAGGCGCGAAGGTTGAACCACCATGTGGGCGCATTCACGCTCAGGCCATCGAGATGGTCAATCTCAATTCCAGGGCGAGAGCTGAAGGTATTTTCAACAAGTGACATCGCTGCCGCTGCATCTGGGACGGTGGAGTTAATTTCACCGCTTGAAAGATAACGCTGATACGGCGCCATAATCTTTGACATTGTTTTCTTCGATTCACCGAGAGCGGCAATTGCATGCATGGCGGCTAAAGCGCCTGAATCGGCGCGCCAGAACTCTTTAAAGTAGAAATGGCCAGAGTGCTCACCCCCGAAGTTGGCTCCGCTTTCGGCCATCATCGCTTTAATGTAAGAGTGACCGACGCGGCTACGTAATCCCGTTCCGCCATTTTCTTGTATTACCTCTAAAACAGCTCTGGAAGAGATTAGGTTATAAATAATCGTGGCCCCTGGATGCTTGAGCAACTCACGGTGAGCTATCAGAGAAGTCAGATCAGATGGATTTATGGCAACTCCATTTTCATCAACGAGAAAACATCGGTCGGCATCGCCATCAAAGGCCAGGCCTAAATCGGCCTTATGTTTTTTAACGGCTTTTTGTAGATCACGAAGATTATCTGGATCAATGGGATTGGCTTCGTGATTGGGAAAGTTGCCGTCGAGTTCAAAATATAGTGGAATTACTGTGCAGTTGAGTCGAGCAAAAATTGCAGGGGCAGTATGCCCAGCCATCCCATTTCCGGCATCGATCACGATAGTTAATGGGCGAATTGAAGCTAAATTAACGAGGCTGAGAAGGTGATCGACATACTCTTCAAGCATGTCGCGTTTAGTTTCAACACCCACAGATCGAATCTCAAGGGGCGAACCTTGACGAACATAATTTTCAATAACTTGAAGGCCTGACTCTTTTCCTATCGGGCGCGCACTGCTAAAACAAAGCTTGATGCCGTTGTAAGCAGCTGGGTTATGGCTTGCGGTAAACATTGCACCCGGTAGTCCGAGCTTGCCAGATGCGAAATACAACATATCCGTTGAAGCAAGACCAATACGAATCACATCGAGACCTGTAGATGTAACACCTGAAGAAAATGCATCGGCTAATGCCGGTGATGAAGGACGCATATCTTGAGCAACAACTACGGTCGCAGGCTCTCGTTCTTGCTGTAAGAATCGAGCAAAGGCTAATCCTGTTGCAAAGCAAAAATCTGGAGTTATCTCAGAATCAACAAGCCCACGAATATCGTAGGCCTTAAAAATATTAGGGACGAGATTCATGAGTATTTCTTAAGATGGAACTGCGCGAAGATGACCTCTACGGCCGATCTGAGTTTGGGAGTTATCGCTATCTAGATTCTCTTCTTTTTCGCCCGAGCTAGGCATCTTTGCTACTTCACGTACGGCATCGGCAATTGCCATAAGGTCATCGTCAGATGGTCCCTGTTCCTCTCCGGATAGCTCTTGCTTCATAACACTCCACCCGTGCGGGACTTTTAATCGTTCGCCATGCATGAGGCATAAATCGTAGGCATGCGGCTCGCTAAAAGTTGCCAGTGGCCCAACCACGGCCGTCGAATCGGCGTAGATATAGGTCAAGGTCATCGTCGCTATTGAGCGACAACCTACGCGAGAACAACCGCGCCCTAACTTTGCCTGTGAACTCATACCTGCAAGATTAGTGGGCAGTCACTGCATTCTTTGGGATTATCAAGGAATTAAAACTCGAATGTTTGATCGCGGAATTTCGACCCGTGTCAAAAGGCTTCCCGGTGAAATCGGTAGATATCCATAACCATTGGCCGATGTAACCAGCGCACCAGCATAGGTCTGTGAACTCGCCTTAATGATTGTAATAGAGCGTGCAGTATTGGGAACTCGCCATGTAGCGATATCGCTGCCTTTGATGGTAGCCAAAGTTTTCTTTCCATTGAGGTAAGTAACCTCAACCTTTACCGCGATTGAATCTGAGGCAAAGGCGATGAGAGGCGTCAGGCCAGTAACTGCCATTGCCATCGGTACAAGAGCTGGCGTTGGGGTGCTCCAGACAAAGTCTTTGCGTCCCTTAACCGTTACCTTCGATGAAACTGCAGCGACTATTGGCTCATCGGATTTAATGCGAACAGCAAAGGCGCTGGCTGAAATCTTTGGTGACAACGTCAGCTCTGTAACAACTCCAGCAGAAATTCTTCGTGAGTTAAATCCGACGGGAATAAATCTACCGTCTGCAGACAAGAGTTCAACGGTGATGTAAGCGTCTATATCCGACGGGGACAGAACTCGAAGAGTGTGAGAGCCACTAGCTTTTTGACCTTTTTTGGGGGTTTGATTTGGAATAGCTGGAATAACTAACATCGTTGAGGGCGAGGTAATTGGATTAACTAAATCTCCGCCTAAGCTCTTTAAGCCTGCTCCTAGTTCATCAATCATAAAGGCGTTAATTCTCCCGGAGCGCGGGAGAACGTGAACCGTTAAGGATTTATCTCCGGTAGCTAAAGAATCAAGATTAACAACGGTATAACTTTTGGACTTTAGGTTAAGAGAGACGAGCGGTTGTTTTCCATTTTCAGAATATGCCTGCACATCGACGATAGCCTCACTCAATCCGCTGTTAATAACCATCAGTCGTCCACGGCTTGTAACATCTGAACTTCCGCCAACAAACCACTGTGATGATGTGGGTCCAGAACATATAGCCCCACCAGCCCAACTTCCAATACGACTCTGCCAAACCACCGGCGTCACACCTGTAGCTGAAATGACAAGTGAATCTTTCGATACACGATATCTCAGGACATTGAAAGGAATTGTTTTGGTGGATCGATTACTAAGGCGCTGAAAGGCTGTTTTGCGCGATGAAAGTGATATTTGAGAGGAGAGGCCATTTAAAGTTGGTGGACAAACCACGGCTGGATAGCTCTCTGAAAAAACCGAACTCTTCGTCGTTGCAGTCAACAGAGTTGCCAGCGTAAATGAGAGAACTAGCGCAAGAAGGGCATACATCGTTCGCTTCATGCAAGCTCCTTCTCGGAGATTTCACGTTTTCTGCGTCCCGATGGTGTAGCTAAGACGATCACAAAGATCCAGCAAATGAGCTCGAATGAGAGCCATGCACGGCGAGTTGTGCCATCGTGCAGGAGCGAGATTTCTCCAGATTCAGTTGCAATGAATAGCGGTAAGCCCTCCTCGCTTTCAACGCGCTCAAGCCGATAGCCATTTTCAAATATCTGCCATGAGCGATCGTAGCTCTCAGTTAGTAACACTCTTCCTGGTTGTGCGACTGTGGTTCGCGCACCAACTTCTCCAGTCTCAAGAAGTGTTCGCTCGCCATCGGCTCCAACAAGAATTAATCTCCCGGTGACACCTTGAACGCGCCAAACAACACCATTTGTTGTGGCCGAAGCGCGCGTGAAGCCTCCTAGTCCATCGATAGTACGGATAACAGTTCTATCGAAAGGCGATTTTACAAATACATACTTAATTCCAAAATCTGCAAAGGTCTTACTGCTCGAGATTCCAGAGCCATCGATGAGCTCTTGCGCTGCAACTGCTAAGCGCTGAGTTTGGCGTGGCGCAACATCTGGTTCCCCGAGTGAGATGTCCCTGCCCCGCGAAATGTAATACTGAATGCTCTTACTACCAATACTTCCAACTTCACGTAATACGAGAGTCTTAGTATCTTTCTCGGCACTTAAGAATGCCGGCATTACCGTTGACCTACTGCTTTGCACGGGCGATGTCGCACCAGCAGAAATCGACCAACCTATTGTCATTATTGAATACAGGGCCGTAACGAGCAATAGTAAAGCTGCCAAAATGTGGCGATAATGAAAATTACTTGAAACTAAGACTGCGCGAATTCGATCAAGAATTGCGACACCGGCGGCACTTGAAGCGATAGTTGCTCCTACTAGAAAAGTACCAACCCACACCCTCTCGCGAGCTGAGTTTCCATGTGTAGAGATAGATAGAGACGAGAAGAGAACCGCTGCAGATAAGAATCCAGCTCCATATATGGCAAAACCCTTGGCCACAGTTGAGGAAAACAATGCAACTAATAAAATGAGCAACATCGGACTAATGAGCCACCAGGGCAATGAGCCAACTCCACCAGGATTACCTAGGAGCACCAAGTCTGCTCCTCCCCCTGGCAGCGATATTCCAGGCTCACTTAAAAACTTCGATGGCGAAATCAACGCCTCGAAGGAGTAAGGGGCGGTGAGTAGAAAGGGCGTCAAAAGGAGCACTAAACGCCTATTAAGGCGGGCTAAAAACAGGGGCCGATCACCGCTTACAACAAAGCCTCGATAGTCGCCAAACACAGCGAAAATAACAAGACCCGTCATGATTACGAAAATTACTAGAGTAAATGCATACAGAAGTCCAAAAATTAAAGTAAGTGCAAATATTTGGCGCCAGGTATGAAGTTCAATCTCTTTCCAATTAATCAGAAGGATTGGAATCTGAGGTGCGAGAATGAGAACAACAACGGTTGCCAAACGACCAGAGTTGATTGCCGCAATTGCTACGGGTGAAATCGCATAGATAAAGCTTGCCGATAAACTGATCCAAGAATTTTGAGTCAGCTTTCTAAAGAGCCTGAGAATTGACCACATCATCGCAAGCGGCGCTAGAAGAAAGAAAAGCGTGAGGAGAAGTGGCGCTTTTCCAAAGAGAATAGTGGCCAAAATTGCGAGAACTGCAATCCATGGAGGTGAGGCTTGCGAGCTACCCATTCCAACTTGATGCCAGGATTCAAAATAGCTACGCCATAAATCACGAGCACCACTCGGAGAAGCAGGTAACGCGCCACCAATTAATGAACCGAGGCGCATACGTGATGCGATCAAAGAAATGACGGCTAAGAACAAGAAGCCTGACACTTCTGGTTTGCGAAATACATTGAACCAACGAGAGCCTTTTGTCGGCATAAGCAAATCTTCATCTTCGACGGAGTCAAGAACCGATTGGGATGGTCCACTAATATCCGGAAGCAATCGTGAGCGAAGCCCTTCAAGAAGTCGTGAAGTTGAAATCCGTAACTGCGACCATCGCGGAGGAATATACGATGCGACAACTCGAGATGAAACAAATCTATGAGCTTTTCGATCTCTGCGTGCCTTAAAAATTAGACCTGGCTTGATGAGAAGAGTCGCGACAGCCAGAAGTTCATCACTTGCATACCCAGGCAGTTTTACTAATAAATAGCCGATAGCTCGCGCCATGGCCGAGCTCAGAAGTTGAAATGCCAGCCATGGAATCATCCACCATGATGAATTAGCTAGAAGTACATAGGCAGCATTACGACGATCGAGAAGGAGTGGCCGGTGCAAGAGAGCACCCTCAACATCGATGGTGCGTCGCTCAGTTGCTGAAGCCTGGGCATGGAAAACAACTGCCTTTGTCGCTGCAATTACAGTGTGCCCAGCAACTCGTGTCCGCCAACCGAAATCCACATCATCTCGAAAGAGGGCTAAGTTTTTATCAAAGCCGCCGATCTCTTCAAAAATATCTCTTCGAATCAGAGCGCCTGCCGTGCTAACCGAAAGAA
Organism: Actinomycetota bacterium; assembly: GCA_947465575.1. Classification (GTDB taxonomy): domain Bacteria; phylum Actinomycetota; class Actinomycetes; order Nanopelagicales; family Nanopelagicaceae; genus Planktophila. Next base: position 22,577 of record CANIBB010000003.1, read on the forward strand.
CATCATGAATTCCATCATGCTGGCCTTGGTCATATTCAAGTGGCTCTAATCCTGTCCACCTTGCACCATTGCCGGCGATACTTATACCCACTTCAAGTAAGTGAGTGCGATCATGCCAACCTAATAATTTTGGGCCCACCATTGCAACTTGCGGGCGCTCCTCGACTGAATCCAATAAAAATTCGAGAGCAGTGGGTGCCGGTGCGCAGTCATCGTGAATCAACCAAATCCACTCAACTAGATCACCATGCCGAGGTTTTAACGAATCGACTCCCAATGAAATAGCTTCACCAAAACCACACGTACGCTCGGCATTAATAACTTGAATGCGTGCCGATTTTAATAACTGTAGAGATTTGTCCTGAGAATCCGTATCTACAGCAATAATAATATCGATAGCTCGAGTTTGAGAGGTAAGAGCTGCAACGGTTTCAGGTAGCCATGTTTGTCCGTCGTGTGTAACGATAATCGCGCTGACGCGATGACGATCTAACGAGGCTTGTGCAGCCATAGTTCTAACCTTTGAAAGGCTGCGAACTTACGCAGTGCGGCGCTTTAAGCGACGACGTTCGCGCTCGGATAGTCCGCCCCAAATTCCAAAACGCTCATCATGTGCTAGCGCGTACTCCAAGCACTCAGAGCGAACATCACATGAAAGGCATACGCGCTTTGCCTCGCGCGTTGAGCCACCCTTTTCAGGAAAGAAAGCCTCTGGATCGGTTTGAGCACAGAGTGAGCGCTCCTGCCAAGAGAGTTCGATGTTCTCTCCGCTGGCTAGGGTTATTTTTGGACCAGTTGTGGGGGATTGGGAGCTGGTGGCTTCAGGTCGGATCGGCATACCGATTCTCCTTAATAGCTTTGTGTCTAATCCCTCTTGGAAAAGACATACTTAAGAGTGAATTACACGCGTGTAAGTCGAATATGTCAAGTGAAATGAGCGCCTACACCAGGCTATTTTGAGAAAAACTAGGCAGGAATAGCGAGAATCTCATCCTTTGTGACGAATGCGGCATTTATATGTGAATTTTCACTCACCATTGCCCCTGTTGCAACGAATGAATCATTAATCACAACACCCTGACCGACTATGGCTCCGCTGTCGATGATTGATGCAGAGACATGGGCTCCAGCCCCGATTATCGCCCCGGCCCCAATGCATGATCCCTTGTCAATAATAGCGCTGCTATCGACAGTAGCTGTTTTCATTATTAATGCCTGTTTAGTATGGATAGAAACATCTGCAAATTTCAATGCGCTGGCATCGGCTAGCCCACTGACTAAATCGCGCGAGCCTTTTAATAAAGCTTTAGGGGTTCCTATGTCTAACCAGTATGAGTCATCTATAAAACCAAATACTTTGCCATGGGCAGCGATAAGGCCGGGGAAAATTTCACGCTCAACACTGATCACTGTATCCAGTGGAATTGATTGAATAACTTTCGGATTGAAAACATAGCAGCCGGCATTAATAGTATTAGTGATTGGCTTATCCATCTTTTCCAAGAAGGCAGTTACCCGTCCATCGGAGTCCGTTGGAACACAACCATAGGCGCGAGCATCTTCAACGGCGGTTAAATGCAAAGTAACATCGGCAGAGTTTGCTTCGTGTTGACGAATTTGTTCATGCAAATTGTGTGAACTTAAAACATCACCGTTAAAAACTACTACCGATTCATTGCTATCTAGAAGTTTTGCAGCATTAGCAATTGCCCCGCCCGTGCCGAGCGGTTGCTTTTCAACGGCATATAACAACTTCATTCCCCACTTAGCGCCATCACCAAAGTATGGAATGAAAAGTTCAGATAAATAGGAAGTAGCAAGTACGACAGTGGTTATTCCGGCGTTACGGGCCATGGCCAATTGATGTTCTGTAACGGGTAGACCAGCGACCGTGAGCATGGGCTTAGGAGTCTGCTTAGTTAGCGGCATGAGACGCGTACCAAAGCCTCCAACCAAGAGAATTCCAACGGTCATCGCTCTAAGCCTTCAAGCGCGAAACTGCATCGAAAATTTTCGCATCGGTAACCGTCATCGCACAACGAATGAATTGTGCGCCTGCAGCACCATAAAAACTGCCAGGTGTGACTAATATTCCGCGATGAGCTAACCATTCGACACTTGCCCATGCATCCTCGTTGCGCGTGCACCAGAGGTATAAACCAGAGTCGCTAAACTCAATGCGAAAACCAACGGCCTCTAGGGCAGGACGTAATGCATTGCGCCTTGCGTTATAACGAGCACGTTGCTCAGATACATGTAAGTCATCTGCGAGTGCAATGGTCATTGCTTCTTGTACAGGCAATGGCACCATCATTCCGGCGTGCTTGCGAAGCTGGCGGATTCGGGCGATAAGCGTGGGATCGCCCACCATAAAAGCGGCACGGTACCCAGCCATGGACGAGCGCTTAGAGAGTGAATGAAGCGCCAGAATATTTGTATTGTTTCCACCAGTCTGCGATAGCACTGAGAAAGAAGTAGCAGTGTCATCAAACTCTAAATAACACTCATCTGAAACCAGAGTTGCACTGTTGCGCCTTGACCAGTTAATCGCGGCTTGAATTTCATCAGTGCTGTGAACTCTGCCTGTTGGATTAGATGGCGAATTTATCCATGCTAAATCCGCGGTAGGCCATATTGCGGCATCAATATCGACTGGGATCGACCGTGCCTGCGCGATCAATGCTCCTACGTGATAAGTCGGATATGCAATTTGAGGAATCAATACCTCTTTTGATTCAAGAATGGTTGGAAGCCATGCCACTAACTCTTTCGAACCAATTAATGGAAGCACATCAAATTCACCTGATGCTCCCAATCGATCTGATGCCCATTTTCTTATGGCCGCGCGAAGCTCTGGAGTTCCGGCAGTTACTGGATAACTCGGGGAGTTAGATGCCTCCCGAAAGGCTTTTTGAATGAACTCTGGAGTTGGGTCAACTGGAGTGCCTACAGAAAGATCGATAATTCCGTCAACATGGCTGCGCGCAATATCTCCAAAAGGTGCTAATGCATCCCATGGAAAATCTGGGAGCTGCTCGCGCAAAGAGAGTTACTCGCTCTTTGGGGGAAGTGCGGCTATTTGTGCGTGATCGGTATTAGTTGGACCCATCTTTGCTGCACCGCCTGGAGAACCTATTTCGACAAAGAACTCAGTATTAATCTTGAGTGAGTCTTTCCACTGTGGTGGTACATCATCTTCATAGTAAATCGCTTCAACGGGACAGACAGGTTCACAGGCACCGCAGTCGACGCACTCGTCGGGTTGGATATAGAGCATTCGCGAGCCCTCGTAAATACAGTCCACCGGGCACTCTTCGATGCAGGATTTATCTTTCACATCGACGCATGGCTCTGCGATTATGTAGGTCACGTTTTCCTCCAGGTACTAATAAATCGGACTGGGATGATTCTAATCGCATAGACCTTCCCGCGCGCGATATTGAAGTAAAGGTTTATCGTTGTGCCATGGCAAGTGAGCTCCAAAGGCGATTTGAGCCCCTAATAGGCAAACGCCTTACGATACGCCTGCATGATCCAGATGGCGGATTCCGTGACATAGTCGGAATATTAGAGAGTACGCACTCTCTGCGTAATAGACATGGCAGGCTTATTGAGTTCGCTCATGAAGATATTTTTATATGGCGAGAAGTCATTGCCAAGACATGACACTCTCCATCTATGACACGCTGACTCGAACCGTAAAGCCAGTCTCTTCCATCAACGGGCGAACGAGCATGTACTGCTGCGGGCCGACGGTTTATCGCGATGCACATGTAGGCAACCTTCGAACCTTCGTACTCTCAGATCTCATTCGTCGAACTATTGAGATTACTGGAGGCGAGGTTGATCTAATACAAAATATTACCGATGTTGGTCATATGTCTGAAGATGTAGTCGATCGCGACAAAATCCTGTCTCAAGCCGCCGCTGAACAAAGGGATCCCTTTGAAATCGCCCGAAAGTATGAAGAGAATTTCCATAAAGATCTATCACGACTTAACCTCAAGGTTGCCAGAAAATATCCTCGTGCAAGTGAATCAATTCAGTTGATGATCCACATGATTTCCAAACTTTTAGCCGACGGTTATGCTTACATTGGCGAGGATCACTCGGTGTATTTCGATTCTCGTGCATATCAAGGTTATGGTCAGATAAGTGGCAACCGGTTGGAATTATTAAAACCAGGCCATCGCTATGAATACAGCGACGAGAGTGGCAAGCGTTTTCACGCAGATTGGGCGCTTTGGAAAAGCGCGGGAGAGCGTAGAGAGATGATCTGGGATTCTCCGTGGGGAGAAGGTTTTCCTGGATGGCACATCGAATGCTCGGCAATGTCGATGGAGTTTTTGAATATGCACGTCGACGTGCATGTGGGTGGTATAGATCTTCGTTTCCCCCACCATGAAAATGAGAGAGCTCAGTCGAACGCTGTAATTGGCACTGAGACTGTTGATTTATGGGTTCACGGAGAGCATCTTTTATTTGAAGGTCGCAAGATGTCGAAGAGTGCCGAGAATGTAGTTTTGCTTTCAGATCTCATCGCCAAGGGCTTAGATCCACTTTCTGCGCGTCTATGTTTTCTTGAAAATCGATTCCGTTCACAGATGGATTTAACGTGGGACTCACTTGAGATCGCCGATGCGCAATTGAATAAGTGGCGTAAGAAAACTGCACAGTGGGGAGAATCTTCTGAGTATCTGATAGATCGTGAATTTCTGAACTCTATGGAGAATGACTTGGATACTCCACGTGCACTGCAAAGACTTCGGGAAGTTGAAAAAAGTAACGAGATTGCAGATGCTGACAAACGTGCAATATTTATCTACGCCGATTGTGTTCTGGCTCTTGACTTAACTCGAGCCAATTCGCAAGAAAAGATTTCTAAGGAACAGCAAGATCTCCTGGCTGCCCGACTTACTGCGCGTTTGGAAAAAAGATGGAGCGAGAGCGATAAATTAAGAAGTGAGTTAGAGGCAACCGGACTAGAGATTAACGACAGTGCAACTGGGCAAGAGTGGAGTTGGCGCTAAGCCGGAAGCAATACGGCAAGAATTAGGATAAGAAATCCTCCATTAATGAGTGAGACTCCTACCGTGCTCCCCCCGATTAAGTATTCATCGCTTGCACCTGGAAAACCGGCGCGAAGCACAACAGCGATCCACGCCAGAGATGCAATAACTCGAAAATTGCGACCTCCCCACAACCGACCGATACTCCAAATTCCCGCACACGTTGCTGCCAGAGAGAGAAGAAGTCCAAACGGTGGCAGAGATGCATGTAAAAAAACTGAGCCCGCACCCAATGCTGCGCCAAAAATTACGCTGTAGATAAAGCGCATTAGAGAGAGATCCCCGAGGTTAAATCACTCTCTCTAGCTTGCTCATCAAAGGGTGGCGATTTTTCTCCTCGTACGAGCGTGTAGTACTCATGGCCCCATATTTGAAGACCCAAGTTATTCGAAAGTGCGAAAAATGGACCATCCAGTGCGATCTGAGTTTCATGGGCTTTCATCGCTGCCATCTTGGCATCAACGTATTCGTTAGCGTCGATCAAGGTTGTAACAAATACATCGTCCTTTGCAAAGGGAATGTCATCGACATTATCTGTGCCAAAGAAGTCAGAGCCAATCTCTTTCATCGCCGCGATGCCAGCTGCTATCACCGACTTTGGCATTGTGTTCCAATAGATTTTCTTAATCTGCCACTTGGAAAGTTCGCTTGCGCGCATGGCAACTAGGTGGGCTTTGATGTGGTCCGGGTGTCCATAGCCACCTATTTCGTCGTAAGTGACCAAAACATGTGGTTTTATTTCATCGATGATGCGCACGAGTAACTGTGCAGCAGTATCTAAATCAGCCTGCCAAAATACATCGGGGCGATTATTTGAATCAGTGCCCATCATTCCACTGTCGCGATAACTGCCTAGGAAGCGGTGATCGCTCACACCCAATTCAGTCATCGCTTTGGCGAGCTCAATTTCGCGGTGCGCTCCAAGTCCATCTTCATGCGAGCTTGCAAGGTGTGAGAGTCCGGGAACAAGAACCTCTCCCTCTTCGCCCCGTGTGCAGGTAACTAGTGTGACTTGGGCCCCGCGTGCTGCGTATAAGGCCATGGTCGCACCATTATTAATCGTCTCATCATCGGGATGGGCGTGCACTAAGAGAATTCGATAACCCGCGTATGAATCTTTCATTAGTACACCGTACATGTCGGATCGATTTGTTGCGCCCATGCTAGGACACCGCCTTCAACATGTGTTGCATCGCTAAAACCTGCACTTTTAAGTATTCCAAGCGATGTTGCTGATCGAACGCCAGAGCGGCAGTGCATAATTATCTGCTTATCTCTTGGCAGAGTGGATATAGCACTTCCATCTATGAAATTGGAAAGCGGAATCAAAATCGAGCCAGGAATTCTTACAATTTCATATTCGTGCGGTTCGCGTACATCAATTAATAGAAAGTCTTCGCCTTTATCCATCTTCTCTTTGAGTTCAACAACGGTAATCTGCGATGGCTTATCTGGAAGGCAAAAAGCATCATAATCATCTAGTAGGCCCACTTGGGTCGGGTTATCTGAGCAAAGCGCGCACTCAGGATCCTTTGAAATATCTATAGTTCGATAGCTCATAGTCAATGCGTCGTAATTAACAAGAGATCCAATCAGCGACTCACCAACTCCGGATATGAGTTTGATCGCCTCTGTCGCTTGAATCGATGCAATGGATGCGCAGAGAACTCCTAGAACGCCTGCTTCAGCACAGTTAGGGGCATCCCCTGCCGGCTTTGGATGTAGGCATCGATAACATGGACCGTACTCGGAGAAAAAAACAGTAGCTTGTCCATCGAAGCGAAGTACGGATCCCCAGATATTTGGCTTTTTCAAAAGAAAACATGCATCATTTATTAAATATCGTGTCGCAAAATTATCGGTCCCATCAATTATCAAATCATAATCACTGAAGATCTCAATAACATTTGAATTATCCAAACGTACTTCATGAGTTATGACCTTTACATGCGGATTCATTTCGACAATCTTTGATTTAGCGCTTTCTGCTTTACTTTTACCAATATCACTATATCCATAAATTATTTGACGTTGTAGATTTGATTCATCAACGGTATCAAATTCAACAATCCCGATTGTTCCAACTCCGGCCGCCGCTAAGTACATCAATATTGGAGATCCCAATCCCCCAGCGCCAATGCACACTACCTTGGAGTTCTTGAGGCGGGCCTGACCCTGCGCAGAGAACTGCGGAATAACGAGGTGACGGCTATACCTTCGCTCTTCATCGCTATTGAGAGGTTCGCCTATTTCAACGAGTGGAGGGATTTTCATAAGGCGCTAATTCTGCCGTAACCACCCTCATGTCGCTACTTTTTGGGGTTACGTATTGGCGCAAATCATGTAAAGCCGTCTACGATTACTCTAATGACAACTGCAGACGCTACAAATAAAGCTCGTTTGCCTCGAGACGAGCGTCGCGCACTCCTGCTATCGGCAGCCCTTGAAGTCTTTACGGTTGCTGGCTATCACTCTGCGGCTATGGATGAAATTGCCGACCGAGCCAATGTCAGTAAGCCAGTTCTTTACCAGCATTTTCCATCTAAGCTTGAGCTTTACTTAGCGGTTTTAGATCTTCATATCGACTCACTTGTTTTTGAAATACAAAGAGCGATTGCATCGACACCAGATAATGCTAATCGCGTGCACGCAACGGTTGATGCTTACTTTGCCTTCATCGAAAAAGAGGGTGAAGCCTTTAGATTGCTCTTTGAAAGTGATATGAGCGTCGAGCCATCGGTTCGAGAGCGTCTTAATCGCATGACATATGACTGCGCGGCCGCAGCCAGTGCCGTTATCTCAATCGATACGGGACTTCCGAGAGAGGCGGCAATGCTCCTCGGAGTCGGAATGATTGGATATGCCCAAGTCACAGCACGTCATTGGTTGGATCGAGACAGCACACTGACTCGCGAACAAGCAGTTGAGCTCGTTAACAACCTCATGTGGAGAGGTATTTCTGGTTTTCCTCGCAATTAAAAGGCCGATAGGATTAACCCTATGAGTGTTAAGAAGAATGAAGTCGCCGTAAAATCTGAAGTTCGCATCGCTGTTACCCGCGTTGCCAGCGACATCGTTTTCGAGAGCGCAATGAGTACAACTGATATTAAGAGCGCCGTCACAGAGGCGCTCACTTCGGGTAAGCCACTGACTCTAAGCGATGTTCGCGGTCATGAAATTATCGTCCCGGCAGACAAGATTGGGTTCGTCGAAGTCGGCGAATCCGCATCGCGTCGAGTCGGTTTCGGCGCTGCTTAGTGTCACTCACCTTCGCCGAACTTCCTCTTCGCCCAGAAACCATTGAGGCTTTGCATGCCCATGGCTTTATTGCACCATTTGCAATTCAAGAGATGGTTCTGCCTATCGCTCTTGGCGATGGCGATGTCATAGGTCAGGCAAAAACAGGAACGGGAAAGACTCTAGCTTTTGGAATTCCCGTCATAGAGCGAGTGATTGCTCCACAGGATCCTGAGTGGGCCGATTTTGCAAATAAGGGAATGCCGCAAGTGTTAATCGTTGTACCAACGCGAGAGCTATGCACCCAAGTCACGCGAGATATTGAAGAGTTAGCAAGTAACCGAGGAATTCGAACTCTTGCCGTATACGGTGGTCGCGCTTTTGAGCCGCAAATTGAGGCTCTTCAAGCTGGTGTAGAAATAGTTGTTGGAACACCGGGGCGACTCCTAGATCTATCTCGCCAAGGTCAGTTGAAGTTAAAGGAAGTCTCCCGCCTTATCCTTGATGAGGCCGACGAGATGCTCGATCTTGGTTTTCTGCCAGATGTTGAAAAGATCTTGGCAAATACTCCTAAGCGCACACAGACGATGCTTTTCTCGGCAACGATGCCTGGCGACATAATCGCTTTAGCTAGACGCTTTATGAATCAGCCAATTCACATCAGAACGCAAGATAGTGAAGATGAAGGCGCAGTAGTCAGCCGCATTGAACAGCACGTTCTTCGCGCACATGCAATGGATAAAATTGAAATGCTCGCCCGTATTTTACAGGCCGATGGACGGGGACCGACAATTGTTTTCTGTCGCACAAAGCGCACCTGCCAAAAGACGGCCGATGATCTCCTGGAGCGTGGCTTTAGAGCCGACACTATTCATGGAGATTTAGGTCAAGGTGCACGCGAAAAAGCTTTGGGAGATTTCAAAGCAGGTAAATCAGATGTGTTAGTAGCAACCGACGTTGCCGCTCGAGGAATCGATATAGAGGGAATTACGCACGTTATCAACTATCAATGCCCAGAGGATGAGAAGACATATGTTCACCGCATCGGACGTACTGCGCGTGCGGGTGCAGATGGAATTGCCGTTACTTTTGTTGACTGGGATGAGCTCGCACGTTGGAAGATGATTAATCTAGTACTTGAACTTGGTTTAGCTGAACCCGAAGAGACTTACTCCTCTTCACCGCATCTCTTTGAAGTACTCAATATTCCTACAGGTTCAACTGGACGTATGGTTAAGGCTAAACCCG
>CANIBB010000004.1:0-22939 GCA_947465575.1 Actinomycetota bacterium
GCATTCGGTGCCCGTTATGCACTCACATACCTTGTCTTTACATTTTTCTTTGCCCTTATCGTTGAACACATCGGCGTTGTTACCACTTGGCCTTTCGGCGAGTACACATACTCACCTGATCTTGGATTAAGAATTTACGAAGTTCCATTGGTAGTTCCTTTCGCGTGGATCATGATGGCCCATCCCGTATTGGTTCTTTCAAGGCGCATTGCCGGTAACTGGGTCTTTTTCTATGGCGGAGTTGTACTCGCGGCCTGGGATTTGTTTCTAGATCCACTCATGGTCGAAGCTGGACGTTGGACGTGGGTGGTTAATGGTTCACATGTACCATTTCAACCTGAGATTCCATTATCAAATACTTTTGGCTGGCTACTAACTGGAATGGCTTTGATGGCAGTTCTGCATGTGATACTCCCCCGTGAGCGTCGAAAGATTGGTGCCTCATTCGTTGCAGTAGATATCTACTTGATTTGGATTCTCTTCTCAGGAGTTATCGGAAATCTCTTCTTTTTTCATCGCCCAGGTATCGCACTTTTTGCCGGAGCTATTTTCGGAGCGGTCTTAACCCCTTATTTCTTCACGCGCTGGTTAGGACGCCCCTAGATACATATGCTGTGGCCAATAGTTCTGCCTACCTTTGCAGTTTTCATTATCTCTATCATTAATTTCTTTACAATTCGTACTCCAAATCTCTCTAGCGAGGTTACAGAGTTCGTCAGCGTTATTGTGCCGCTTCGTAATGAGGCTGAAAACATATCTGGGCTTGTGAGCTCATTGCTTTCTCAGAACTCGCTTACGAATGTTGAGTACTTATTCTTAAATGACAACTCTGAGGATGAGAGCTTTGATCTGCTCACATCGGCTCTATCTCGCCATACAAATGCGAAGGTTATTCAGGGCAGCCCTTTGCCGCCTGGATGGATTGGCAAAACATGGGCGCTTCAACAGCTGCTTGAAGCATCAAGGGGTGAAATAATTGTCTCTATCGATGCCGATGTTCGACTCTCACCTGATGCCATTAATAAGTCGATTACTTTAATGAAGTCGAGGAGATTGGATTTTCTCTCACCGTATCCCCGGCAAATCACTCATAGTTTGAGTGAGCGGCTCATTCAGCCACTTTTGCAATGGTCCTGGATGTCTACGCTGCTACTTGGCATCGCAGAGAAGGCATCATTTTCATCTATGGCCGTTGCCAATGGCCAGTTCTTTATTGTTCGAAAAAGAGCACTCCTTCTAGTTGGTGGATACGAATCGGTCAAAGCCGATGTGTTAGATGATGTATTTCTGGCGCGGCAACTATTGAAAACAGGTTCTCATGGTGTTGTTGTTAATGGTGCCAGCATCGCCGAATGCCGAATGTATTCATCCTGGAGTGAGATTGAGGCAGGATATGGCAAATCACTTCGTCACGCTTTTGGATCGCCCTTCGGATCACTGTGCGCTATCTTCTTTCTTTTTCTTACAGGAATTGCTCCTATCATTTTTGCCCTGGTGGGTTCAGCCTGGGCCTGGCTCGCTTTTGTACTCATAGTAGCTTCGCGAATGATGAGTGCTAATCGGGCTCGTACAAGAATTATCGATTCACTCTTGCACCCAATCTCAAGTACATTGCTTATATATCTCATTTTTTACTCATACCTCATGCGTGGAGATATCCAATGGAAGGGTCGTCCGGTATGAAGATTGTTGTCATTGGCGCCGGCATGGGTGGCATGACCGCCGCTGCTCGATTAGCTCGAAGTGGTCACTCAGTTACGCTCTTTGAAGCATCCGATACTTACGGTGGCAAGCTTCGCACCGAATGGATTGGAAAGTTTGCATTCGACACTGGACCATCACTATTGACATTGCCGGCGGTCTATAAAGATTTCTTCATCCGAACTGGTAAGCCACTTGGATTACTCTGCGAAATAAAGGCAGTTGATCCCTCCTTTGATTACCGTTTTACCGATGGAACAAATGTAAAGTTCGCCAATCTCTCCCGCCATCACACTCTTAACGCCGTTCGTGATACCTATGGCAGCGATGCCGCCGATCAATGGGATCAGATGATGAAACGTGCTACAAAGATGTGGGATGTTTCGCGCGAACCTTTTGTTGAATCAGAGCTGCGCTCACCACTCTCGCTTCTAAAACGTAAGACTTTGATTCGAGATATCTTCACGATTGCGCCTTGGAAATCCCTACGAACATTTGCCAATGAGCTTCTGCCCGACCAGCATCTTCGATTTATCCTTGATCGATATGCCACATATAGCGGCTCTGATCCACGTAAGGCTCCGGCAGTTCTGGCCACGATTGCCTATGTTGAAGAGGCCTTTGGGGCCTGGCATATCTCTGGCGGACTCGGAACTTTGGCAACGCTCGTTCACCAACGTTCTTTAGATGTCGGTGTTGAGTTTGAATTCAACTCGCAGGTCGAAGAGATCACCGTTGAAAAGGGCATTGCCACAGGTGTTCGACTAGCCGATGGACGAGTTGTAATTGCCGATGCGGTTGTGGCTAACGCCGATGCCTCCCTTATCTATAAGCAACTAATCAAAGGAGAAAAGCGAAAGCTGCGCAGGGTGCGTAAGAATTTAGCGCAGGCTGAAAAATCTATCGCAGGATTTTCACTTCTTCTAGGGCTGAGAAAGGACGGCGCCTCTACGCTCAATCACCATACAATTCTCTTTCCCGAAAATTACGATGCTGAGTTCGATGCAATTTTCAGCACTCAACTACCGGTCAAAAAACCAACGATCTATATCTGTGCACCAGATGATCCGCAGATGGTTAAAGGTGAAGGCTTAGAAAGTTGGTCAGTGCTCGTCAATGCACCGCACCATGGCCCAGACGGCTTTGATTGGAGCGATGAAAGCTTTGCGCGAAGCTATGCCAATAGCATTATCGACCAGATTGAAGCGCGCGGGATTCCAGTACGCGATCGCTTAGAGTCTTTAACAATTAGAACCCCAGCGGATTTGGAGCGCACGATGAATGCGCCAGGGGGATCTATTTATGGAACTTCTAGTAATGGAGCACGAGCTGCGTTTATGAGGGCAAAGAACCGCTCACCAATTAAGAATCTTTACTGTGTGGGAGGATCGGCACATCCAGGTGGTGGTTTACCTCTAGTTGGAATGAGTGGTGAATTAGTTGCTAATGCAATTGGGAACGCGCATAACGCACCACAACGATAAAACTAACTATTTGTAGCAACAGAAATCCATATGATAAAAGTACGACACCCGATAGTTCAAGCTGGTTCATGATGAGAACTACGAAAAGAAAGCTCGCGCGCACAGGTCGCTCAGCCGGAGTTACAACACCGATATCGCGAACACCCAATGAGCTTAACTTGGCTCGCGCATACTCTTGGAATGCAGCGATGCTCCATAGAGCAATGGCAAGCCAAGCAGGAATCCCAATGACATAAAGGGCATACAGCCAAAAAGCTTCGCTGATTCGATCGACAACAGAGTCGAGAGTTGCTCCCCATGCGCTCTCACGCTTTTGAAATATCGCAACGCTGCCATCGATTCCATCGCAAAAGAGTGAAAATACAAGAAAAAGAACTGCCCACCATGAAGTTGCTGTGATCGCTGTCATCGCCGCGCTCAGAAGCCCAAGAAGTGTTAAAACATTTGGGGAGATACGAAGCAGTGTGGCGATCAAACCAAAGCGATAGGAGATATTGAGCCACCAAGCAACTGCGCCTTTTATCGGCGCATCACTATGCAAGGTACTCCACTTTGCGTTGAAGGCCTCTTTAGTGAGCATTGTTTAGATTCCTATAGATCTCTTTGGTGGCAGTTGCACTATTCATAGTATAGAAGTGAAGGCTGGGTGCGCCAGCTCGGAGCAAATCTTCGCACAATGTACTCGCTAGCTCGATGCCCAAGGCGTGAACAGCATCTACGTCATCTTCAACCGCAGAAAAAGCGCTCGAAACTGCCGGTGGAATATCTGTTCCCCCGAGTTCGGCCATGCGCTGTAGCTGCTTGACGTTAGTAATGGGAAGGATTCCCGGAATTATCGGCATTGTTGAGCCGCGCGCCTGAAGTGCATAGACAAGTTGTTCCCATTTAGATACATCAAAGAAAAATTGTGTCGTGGCAAAAGTTGCACCTAAATGCTCTTTACGTAATAAGACATCGATATCTTTTTTAGCATCGCCATTTGATGATGGATGTCCATCTGGAAATGCTGCCACTCCAATATCAAAGCCACCGAACTCGTGAATGAGTTGGACCAACTCATCGGCATGAGTGAAGCCATCGGGCATTGGAGTCCACGGTGCACGGGGACCTCCAACTGGATCACCGCGTAGTGCCAACACTCCTCTAATTCCGGCGGCACGGTACATGTGCAGAATTGAAATTATCTCTTGTCGACTTGAACCCACGCATGTCAGGTGAGCAACAGTTGGAATCTTTGTGCGTTGCCTCACCTCTTCGGTTACGCCAATGGTTCGATTTCTAGTTGAGCCTCCAGCGCCATAAGTCACAGAAATAAACTCAGGTGCTATGAATTCAAGGGCCTCGAGGGCGGCCCACAATCGAGCCTCCCCCTCCTCGTCTTTCGGGGGGAAGAATTCCAATGAATACGAAGTGCGGACTACCACTGAGTGAGGGTACCGTTAAGGAGTGAGTACTGAGGCCAAGGCAACGTTGCAAGAGATTCGTGATGCCGTAGAGATAGAGCTATCAGCTTTTCTGACAGAGCAGGCCGATTATCTGCACTCCATATCGAGCCAACTTGCACCGGTCTCTATGGCTCTGTCTTCATTTCTTCTCGATAGCGGAAAGCGCCTGCGCCCACTATTTGCCTACAGCGGATACGTCAGCGTTAGCGACGAAATATCAACCGCTGAAATAAAGTCGATCGCCAGTCTGGAACTTCTGCAGGCCTGCGCCCTCATTCACGATGACCTCATGGATGGGTCAGATACTCGTCGAGGCAAACCCTCAATACATCGTCACTTCGAATCTATGCATGTACAGGATGAACTAGAGGGTTTTGCACCCGCTTACGGACTGGCCGCAGCTGTTTTATTAGGCGACTTAGCCCTTGTATGGTCGAGTCAAATGCTTAACGCATCAGGGCTTACATCGGCGCAACTCCGAGATGTCTTACCGATTCATGATGAGATGCGTGTTGAACTAATGGCTGGGCAGTTCTTGGATATACATGAGCAAACTCAGAAGTCGACAGACCTACAGCGCTCAATGAAAATAGCGCGCTACAAATCAGGTAAATACACAATAGAGCGACCACTTCATATTGGTGCATCACTGACAGGTCGCCAAACTCCCGAACTATTAGCCGCTCTATCTGCCTATGGTCTGCCATTGGGTGAGGCCTTTCAGTATCGCGATGATTTACTCGGAGTATTCGGTGATCCATTCGTGACTGGGAAACCAGCAGGTGATGATTTGCGCGAAGGTAAGCGAACTGTTTTGATCGCACTGACTGAATTAGAATCTACAGATTCGATGCGTGCTGAGAGCAAAAAATTCTTTGGATCATCAGATTTGGATGCACATGGTGTCTCTGTATTGCAGGAGATCATCACCGCAACCGGTGCCAAAGACAAGCTCGAAGCTATGATCGCTCGCCTGACTGATGAGGCCTTGCGCGCGGCAGAGAGTGAACTCATAGGAGAAAAGGCGCATCCTTTGCTTCTTGAGCTTGCCAAAATTGCAACAAAGAGAAATAACTAGATGGTTGCACGTGTTAAAGGACCAACAGATCACGTCGTAATAGTTGGTGCGGGCTTAGCTGGACTTAGCGCAGCGCTTCGATTAGCCGGAGCCGGTCGAAAAGTAACTGTTATCGAACGAGAGTCCGTTCCTGGCGGGCGAAATGGTTTATTAAATAAAGATGGATATGCCTTCGATACTGGCCCAACTGTTTTAACTATGCCATCGCTTATCCAAGATGCTTTTAACTGCGTTGGTGAAGATATGAAGGATTGGTTAGAGCTGATGCCAGTCTCGCCTCTGTATCGAGCATATTATGCCGATGGATCGCAGATCGATGTTCATGCAAACACGCAAGAGATGGAAGCCGAGATTGCTGCCAAGATTAGCCCGAGCGAAGCTGCTGGGTATGCAAAGTATGTGGATTTTGTAACCAAACTATATAAATACGAGATGAATGATTTCATCGATAGAAATATTGATAGCCCTTTTAATCTCTTAACTCCTAATCTTGCTCGACTTATTGCATTGGGAGGATTTCGCAGACTCTCACCAAAAGTAAATCAATTTATGAAAGACCCTCGCCTACAGAAGGTATATTCATTTCAAGCAATGTATGCAGGCGTTAGCCCGCAACAGGCGCTAGCAATCTACGCTGTCATCGCCTATATGGACTCGGTAAACGGAGTCTTTTTCCCAAAGGGCGGAATGCATGCAGTGCCTCGCGCCCTTGCCGCTGCCGCCCAGAAGCACGGTGTTGAGTTCAAATACGATACAACTGTTTCAAAGATCGACATTATCAACGGCCGAGCAAAGGCAGTTGTTACCGAAGATGGCCAGCGCATCGAATGCGATGCGGTAATTCTCAATCCTGATCTTCCAGTTGCCTGGCGCGATTTGTTGGGAAAGGTTCCGCTCTCAGTCAAGCGGCTTAACTATTCCCCATCATGTGTCACTATGTTGGTTGGCTCATCTAAGAAATATGAATTTGCAGCACATCACAACATTCACTTTGGAGAGTCTTGGGATGGCGTATTTGATGAGTTAATAACACAAAAGAAATTGATGTCTGATCCAAGTGTTTTAGTCACAATTCCTTCAAAGGATGATCCATTGTTAGCCCCACCAGGTAAGCACTCTTACTATGTTCTCTTTCCCACCCCCAACTTAGATGCAGATATTGATTGGAATGTTCAGGCAGGGCCTTATCGAGATCACATGGTTAAAATTCTCGAACAGCGCGGATATACAGGCTTTGGAGATGCAATTGAGACCGAGGTCCTCACGACTCCTCTGGACTGGCAACGGCAGGGAATGGAGCGCGGCGCTCCATTTGCTAGCGCGCATACTTTCTTTCAAACCGGGCCCTTTAGACCGCGAAATATGGCAGCTGGAATTGAAAATGTTGTCTTCGCAGGATCTGGAACACAGCCTGGCGTCGGAGTACCAATGGTGTTGATTTCAGGGCGTCTGGCCGCCGAGCGAATCGTGGGGCCAGTTAAATAAATGGATGAGCTTGAGGCCTCATACGCAGAGTGCAAACGTCTCAACGCCTTACATGGCAAGACGTATTTCTTAGCAACGTTATTACTTCCAAAAGCCAAACGCCCTTATGTCCACGCCCTTTATGGCTTTGCACGATATGCCGATGAGATAGTTGATGATTTAGCATCGGAGTTATCTGTTGAAGAGAAAGCACATGCATTAAACACCTGGGGTGAAAAGATATTAGCCGACCTAGATCGTGGAGTTAGCGATGATGCAATCGGCCGCGCCTTAATCGACACAGTTAATACATTCGATATACCGCACGCCCACTTCGAGGCATTCCTACATTCAATGACCATGGATCTTTCTGTCCAGGAATACCAGACCTATGAGGATTTGTTGGAGTACGTCTATGGTTCTGCCGCCGTTATTGGCCTTGAAATGCTGCCAGTTTTAGGAGTTCTTGACGATGGCGCTTATGAGTGTGCAGAAAAACTGGGTATAGCTTTTCAACTTGCCAACTTCATTCGAGATGTCGGCGAAGATTTAGATCGAGGACGAATTTACCTGCCGATTACCGAACTAGCACAATTTGGTGTTACACGAGAAATGTTAGAGGAACGGATATTGACACCTCAAATTATCGAAGCTTTAAAATTCCAAATTGAACGAGTTCGTCAACTCCAGAGAGAGGCGCAGCCTGGTATTGCGCTATTGGAGGCTAAGAGCCGTCCATGCATTGAAGCTGCATCGACCTTGTACTGTGGAATCGTCGATGAGGTCGAAAAGATTGGCTATGACATTTTCAATAAACGTGCAAAAACTTCAACTGCCAAGCGAATACGAGTTGCTAGCGTTGCTTATTTAAAGCGCCTAACCGTATCCAATTAGCTAAAACCCCTAGAACTAAAGCAAAACCGAAGAGTAGATCCTCTATTGGAGCGGACGCGATTCGAATGCCTACAATCGCATCAGCGTCATACATAACGATATTTTTCGAAGTGAGCCACCAGTTAGTCAGCAACTGGAAGGCGATAATGATTGCGTAAGAGGTCCAAAATACTCTCCTTAAAACAAGGCGGGTTTTTACAACATAGATATCAAAGGCAACTGCGCATACAACGGCGCTCAACGCCAACTGCGTGTACGTCATTGCTATACCCGCCAACCTTTTTTGACAGTGCGTACAGCCTCAATTGTCATTATTGCCGCGATAGGAACCACAATGAAAAATAGATACTCCTCTAGTGGAATACCAAAAGGGCCATACAAGCCAAGAATCTGAAACTTATCAAAACGCCAATGCCCGCTTCGAATGGCATAGGCATCCCACATGATGAAAATTAAAGCTATTGGAGCAATTGCCAATAGGGCACGTTTAATTCTTCTGAGAACACCCACTTTGAGAAAGAGCTCCAGCCAGAAAGAACCGAAAATTGTGAAGACAATCATCGCTAAATACCCAAAGTTTCCCACAGGTTAACGCTACTCTACGAACTACGGGAGCCGACAGAGGCTGAGAGGGTCTGAGATTCAGACCGACCGTTTGACCAATCCGGTAATGCGGATCTGGAAGGGAATCATTTGATGTCATCAACTCTCTTTACTGCATGGGGCTACGACGTTTCTATATTGGAATTTGTTTCGGTGATAGCTTCATTTATTGGAGTCTGGCTTGGTACAACTGGCAAGCGCATCACATGGCCATGGTGGGCCGCTAGTAGCGCCCTCTATATGATCTTCTTTTATCAAGCAGAGCTCTATGCAAGTGCCGCACTACAAATTGTTTTTATTGTGGCCGCAGTTTGGGGTTGGCGTGACTGGGCGCCGACAGGGGCGGCACCTGGTGCCTTGTCTCATCGCAATCGAGCGATGTGGGCGGGCGCAACACTGGTTTCAGTATCCTTACTGACGCCAGTTCTATCTCATCTAGGTGCTGCGGCAACATGGTCTGATGCATTTCTACTCGTTGCAAGTTTAATTGCGCAGATACTGATGGTCTACGAGAAGATCGAATCGTGGGTTTTGTGGTTCATAGTAGATGCAGTGGGGACAATCCAATATGCCGTGCTTGGCTACTGGTTCACCGCAGTTTTGTACTTGGCATTTACATTGATTGCTGTAATTGGATGGAAGCGATGGAATGACTCTTATAGCCATTGATGGTCCGGCCGGTGCTGGTAAAACAACTCTGGCAGCCCAGTTTTTCGATGAGTATTCATCCACTAAAACCGTCGCACTCATTCACATGGATGATTTATATGCCGGTTGGGAAAACGCTCTTGATCATCGATTAACATCCAGACTCGCCGACATAATTGAGGCCTTTGCCGCTCACAGCCGATTCTCATTCCCAACCTTTAATTGGGCAACGATGCGCTTTGATCTCTCCCAAACTATCGATCCCAGTGATATTTTAATTATTGAGGGAGTTGGGGCAGGCCAACAAGTAGTCCGCGACGCGGGCGCTAACATCTATTGGCTCGATATCGAAGCTGAGGTTGGCTTGGCTCGAGTTTTACAACGTGATGGATATGAAATTGAAAGCCAGATGCGCCAATGGCAACTCGATCAAGATGCACACTTTCTGCGTGATCAAACTCGCGCCAATGCCAACCATATTCTTACTTCGTAGGCAGATTGGGCGCGCCCCGAGCCCTTCCTTCATGCGTATTTGCATAAAATTGGTTCCATGTCAGATCTATCCGGTGAACTCATTGATAACCGCTATCAATTAATTCGCCAGGTTGCCAATGGTGGAATGGCCTCGATTTATGAGGCGATCGATACGCGCCTAGATCGCAAAGTTGCAGTGAAAATCATGCACCCTCATTTAGCCCAAGATGATGCCTTTGTTAGTCGCTTCATACGTGAGGCAAAGGCTGCCGCAGCCCTCTCCCATCCCAATATTGTTGCCGTTCAAGATCAAGGTTGGAATCAAAATGGCGTGCCAGCAGTCTTCTTAGTCATGGAGCTAATTGAGGGAGATACGCTGCGTGAATACCTGAATGAGCGCGGTCGATTTGAAATCAAAGATGCTCTTAATTTTCTTGCACCAATTTTGAGTGCGCTTTCTGCCGCACACTCTCTCGGAATCGTTCATCGAGATGTTAAGCCAGAGAATATTTTGATCTCGAAAGAAGGCCGCATTAAGATCGCTGACTTTGGCTTGGCTCGCGGCGAGTTAATCGGTTCAACAATGACAGCTGAGTCAAGTGTCATCTTGGGCTCGGTTTCATATCTATCTCCTGAACAGGTTCAGCGCGGTGTGGCCGATGCACGAAGTGATGTTTATGCAGTTGGAATCGTTGCATTTGAAATGCTCACTGGTGAAAAACCATTCATCGGGGATACTCCAATTCAGATTGCCTATATGCATGTTAATCAAGATATTCCATCACTGCGCTCCAAACGCAAGGAAATCCCCCAGGCTCTAGATGATCTCATTGGTCGAGCAACAAATAGAGATCCAGATAAGCGCCCTCGTAATGCCGGTGAGTTTCTTAGCGCAATTGAAGTCATTCAAGGTGAGTTGGATCCGAAAAAGAATCAGTTGAAATTAGAACTGGATTTACCCGTTGAGCCTATTCGCGAGAAATCACGAACAAAGCAAAAACCGATTATTGCACCCGAGCCGAGCATTGAAGTAAAAGAGACAACTAAAGAGATTCGTCGAAAAGATGAGAAAAAGAGGCGCACCAGTAAAAGAGTTCGGCGAAACCGCAAAGTTGCCCTTGCCCTTGCTATCACTTTAGGAATCGGAGGTTGGTACACACTCGTGGGTCCCGGCTCACGAATCGTTGTTCCCTCAACTGTCGGTGGCTCTTATGATGAAGCTCTTACCGCACTTACTCCCCTTGGGCTCACAAATGTAGTTATAAAAAAGCAATTCAGTGAAGATATAAAGGCCGGAACGATCATTGAATCCTCACCTCCGGGTGGAGGCCGGGTCGATACCGGTGATTCGGTTACATTAATTATTTCTAAGGGCGCCGAACGATACACATTTACATCTCTAATTGGACTTACACCTGAGGCCGCAGCGGCAACAATTTTAAAGAGTCCGCTAACTGTTGGCACCACCACTGAAATCTTCAGCAATAAAATCCCCAAGGGCTTCGTTATCTCCTCCGAACCAGTCGCTGGAACAAAAGTTAAGCGGGATTCGATTGTCAATATTGTTGTGAGCAAGGGCGTTGAAACAATTTTAATTGCATCCTACGTTGGCAAGAGTGGTGAACAGGGACTCAATGAGTTAACTGAGGCTGGTCTTAACGTAGAGACAAGCTTTGCCTTCGATGAAAATGTTCTGGCTGGCACCGTTGTTTCGCAGTTGCCAGCAGGAAATACGAATGTGCCGAAAAAGTCAAAAGTGCAACTAGTCGTTTCAAAGGGAACGCAGTTCGTCTATATCCCAAATGTTTTCTCGCTTGATGAAACCTTGGCAACAAAGACACTCAAGGATTTAGAGCTCAAGGTTGTGGTAAAGAAACTCGGTGTTAAAAAGCTCAAAAAGGTCACGAATATTTCGCCTATAGTGGGCACAAAAGTTAAACGTGGCAGCACGGTCACTATTACCGTAGGGTAGGCCGATGCCTAAGCAACGCTCACGTATCGGCGCACATACTCCAACTACCGGAGGAATGGCTAAACGTTCCATTGAATATGCCAAAACTACGGGCGCAGAGGTCATACAGGTCTTTGCCTCAAGTCCCCGCATGTGGGCGATGCCAGCGGCTAAGCCAGATTTAGATGAAGCTTTTAAAATCAAAGCCGCCGAACTAGATATCCACACTTACGTGCATGCTCCATTTCTCATTAATCTGGGTTCGCCTACTGAGGCGACATATGTGAACTCACTTGCTTCAACTGCCTATTCATTGAGTCGCGGCGTAGATATCGGCGCTCTGGGAGTTGTTATTCACACTGGCTCTGCAGTTGATGTAAGCCACGTCGATCAAGCATGGAAGCAGATTCACGAAGGAATGATGCCAATTCTAAACGCCTTAAGCGATGATGCACCCTTTCTTCTGCTCGAACCAACGGCAGGACAAGGTCAATCACTCGTGAAGAAGTTAGATGATCTTGAAAACTATTTGAAAGCACTTGAATATCATCCGAAGGTGGGAATCTGTTTAGATACATGCCACGTCTTTGCTGCAGGCCATGACATCGCCGTCAAAGGCGGTATGAGCAAGACTCTTGACCTTCTTGTAGAAATTGCCGGAGTCGAGCGTTTCAAGTTAATTCACGCCAATGATTCAATGGATGTCTGTGGGGCGCTTAAGGATCGTCATCAAAATATTGGTGATGGACATATCGGAATAGAGCCCTTTGCGGAATTGCTTGCTCATCCCGCCGCCGCTGGAGTTCCTCTTGTACTAGAGACACCTGGCATGGAGGAAAAGCACACGATTGAAGTCGCACTTTTGAAGGCGCTCCGTGATAAGAAGTGAGAAACACTCAACATTTACATAGGATGAAGCTTGCGCCATGGGCGCTCCTGTCAGTTGCTATGGCATGGGGATGGTCTTTTGTGATTATGAAAGATTCGATCCAGCGCCAAAGTGTAAATAACTTCCTCTTTACACGTTTCGGCCTTGCCGTACTTGTCATGGTGATTATCCGACCACAAGTATTAAAACTCTTGACACGAGATTTATTGCTTCGAGCTGGAACTGCCGGAATCTTTCTAGGCTTTGGCTATATCTTTCAAACACTGGGGCTAGCTAGAACTGGCGCTGCAATCACAGGTTTTGTTACTGGGCTTTATGTTGTAATAACTCCCCTATTAGCGTGGCTCATCCTTAAGACGAAGATCAGTCGATTCACATGGCTTTGTATCGCCGTGGCAACTATTGGTCTTGGCCTTCTATCTGTTCGTGGCTTCTCAATTGGGATGGGCGAGTTTCTAGTTTTCATTAGTGCTATTTTCTGGGCTCTTCATATTATTACTTTGAGTAAATGGAGCTCTGGTCGTGACACCTACGCAATGACCGTTGTTCAGTTGGCGATGTGTGCAGTCATGGCTGCAATCGCATCTATTCCAAGTGGTTATTCGCCTCCCCCAGATGCAGGTGTGTGGGGAGTAGTTGTCTTCACGGCCGTATTTGCAACCGCCATTGCATTCATTATTCAAACATGGGCGCAGGCACATATGAGTCCAACTAAAGTTGCAGTCATTTTAACAATGGAGGTTGTCTTTGCAGCACTCTTTGCACTCCTCTTCGGTGGAGAGCGATTAACTGTGCAAAGCTCAATCGGTGGAACCATGGTCGTGACGGCGATGTATTTGATAGTCATGAAAGAAGAGAAGTAGGCTCCGTACATGGCCATAGACCTTCGTTCAGATACTGTCACCCGTCCCTCTCAAGGAATGCGTGATGCAATTGCGCAGGCCCCAGTAGGCGATGATGTTTATGGCGATGATCCAACAGTTAACTCTCTAGAGGAGCGAGTAGCTGAAATGTTTGGAAAAGAGGCGGGATTATTCACTCCGACCGGCTCCCTTGCTAATCAACTGGCGATACGCATGCTTGTGGCCCCCGGTGAAGAACTCATTGCCGAAGCCAACTCGCATGTTGTTCGCGCAGAACTTGGTGCGGCCGCTGTCTTTAGCGGAATAACAACACGGACATGGTTGAATCCACAAGGTTTACTCAACGCATCCGCTGCCTTAGAAATGGCCAGACCAGATTCAGGACCTTATCTCGTATCGACAACAGCGATAGCAGTTGAGAACACTCACAACTTTGGTGGCGGAACCGTGCAACCGATATCCGAGATAGCAAAACTTCGTAACGGCGCCGATGAAATGGGAATTGCTCTTCACTTAGATGGGGCCCGAATTTGGAACGCTCACACTGCTAGTGGTATTTCATTTCTTGAATACGGTGGTTACTTCGACACTATTAGCGTCTGTCTATCCAAGGGTTTAGGTGCACCAGTTGGTTCAGTGATGCTCTCTACTAAAGAGCGCATAAGCAAAGCCCGGGTTTGGCGCAAACGATACGGCGCTGGTATGCGTCAGGTCGGAATCTTGGCTGCAGCAGGGCACTACGCCCTCGATAATAATATTAATCGCTTAGCAGATGATCATCGCCGAGCTAAAGAGTTAGCAAATGCAATCTCTGCAGTAGATTCACGCTTGATCGATCCATCTGGGGTTCACACGAATATAGTTGGATTAGATTTAACAACTATGCCCTATACGGCTGCAGAGTTATCAACGCGTTGTCGAAACGCAGGTCTTTGGATTAGTGCACTTGGTCCTAAATATGCCCGCCTAGTTACACACATGGACTTTGATGACGCGCAATCTCTTGAAGCGATTGAAATCTTAAAGAAAGCCCTCGTGGCTTAGCAACCACTCTTTTTTATCCACGCCGTAGGCATAGTTTCCAAGTGCTCCACCGGTTTTTACGATTCGGTGGCAAGGAACAACCAACATAATTGCATTATTTGCACACGCGCTTCCTGCTGCACGAACTGCCGCGGGCGAGCCGGCTTTATCGGCCAAGTCGGCATATGAAATAACTTTTCCAGCGTTGACTCTGCGCATAGATTTCCAGGCCGCCTGTGAAAATGGTGGACCGTCCTGTTGAACTTTTATGGCATTAATTGCAGATAGATCCCCATCGAAATAATCTTTTATCAGATCTGAAATCACAGGAATAGATTTCACGCTCTTCGCATCTGGTGCTCTAAAGGCGGAGATATCAGAGAGATTTGTCCCAATAAGAATCTGGTCATTGGCCAATAGATTCAATGTGCCGATAGGCGTTTTTAAGCTAGTAACTAGTAAGGACACAAGCCTAAATTAGCGCTGACGTAACATTTCGGCAACTAAAAATGCGAGCTCCAGAGATTGTGCATGGTTCAGACGTGGGTCGCATGCACTCTCATATCGAGTAGCCAAATCCTCGTGAGAAATCTGCTCTCCCCCGCCGACACACTCTGTAACGTCATCGCCCGTTAACTCGATGTGAACGCCCCCTGGGTGAGTCCCAAGCGCCTTATGGACCTCAAAAAAGCCTTTTACCTCGTCCATAACATCATCAAAGCTTCGAGTCTTATATCCAGATGGCGCCTCATAGGTATTGCCATGCATTGGGTCACAGACCCAGAGAACTTTTGCGCCCGACTTTGTAACTCCATCGACGAGTGCAGGTAGAGCTTCGCGAATTTTGCCGGCGCCCATGCGAGTAATAAAGGTTAGTCGGCCTGGTTCGCGATCTGGATCTAACTTATCAATTAAGGCTAGCGCATCATCAACCGTTGACTTAGGTCCGAGTTTTACGCCGATTGGATTGCGCACTTTAGAGGCAAAATCAACGTGGGCGCCATCTAGCTGCCGGGTTCTCTCGCCAATCCAAATGAAATGGCCTGATACATCGTATGGATCCCCGGTCCGAGAATCGATGCGAGTTAACGCCTTTTCATACTCCAATATGAGAGCTTCATGGCTCGAGAAGAAATCTACAGATTTAAATGACTCTGGATCAACGCCAGCAGATTTCATAAAAGCTAGGGCCCGCCCGATTTCACTGGCCATCTGTTCGTAGCGCACGCCTACCGATGAATCACGGATGAATCCCTTGTTCCACTCATGAACCTGTCGAAGATCTGCAAAACCACCTTGGGTGAATGCGCGCACTAAGTTAAGCGTTGCCGCCGAAGTGTTGTAAACACGGACCAAGCGATGTGGATCGGGCGTCCTTGAACTTTCAGTGAATTCAAGATCATTGACGGCATCTCCACGGTATGCAGGCAGAGTTATATCTCCTCGAGTCTCCAAATCATTTGAGCGAGGCTTTGCAAATTGGCCAGCCATGCGACCAACTTTTATGACGGGAAGGCTTGAGTGGTACTGCAATACCGCGGCCATCTGCAAAATAGTTTTAATGCGATTTCGAATTGAATCAGCCGTCGCCGCAGCAAATGTCTCCGCACAATCCCCGCCCTGCAACCAAAAACCCTTACCATCGGCGGCTAAAGCAATGCGTGCCTTTAAATCATCGCACTCACCGGCAAAGACCAATGGAGGAAAAGATTTCAACTCTATAACAGCTGCTTTAATCGCTGGACCGTCTGGCCCGCCCGGCCAATTAGGTTGCTGGGCGGCAACTAGGCCAGGTGTAAAGAGAGTATCCAGCGATGAGTTCATGAGGATAAGAGTAGAGAGTTCTAGGTTGTCGCGGGATGCGATTAGCCAAAGAAAATCTCGGCCTCCTTGTATCGCTCAATTGGAACCAATTTAAGTTTTTCAGTAGCCGATGCAAGCGGGACTCGGACTATGTCTGTGCCGTGAAGTGCGACCATTTTGCCCCAATCCCCCTCATGAGCGGCGGTAATCGCATGTAAACCAAAGCGGGTAGCAAGCACTCGATCAAAGGCCGTAGGAGTTCCGCCGCGCTGAATATGTCCAAGAACAGAGGTACGCGCCTCTTTACCGGTTTTCGCTTCGATCTGCTGAGCGAGCCAATCTCCGATTCCTGCCAACTTAACGTGGCCAAATGAATCAAGGCTCTGATCCTTCACCGCCATATCGCCATCTTGAGGAATTGCACCCTCTGCAATAACGATGATCGGAGAGTAGTGAGACTTGAATCGAGACTCGACCCATTCGCAGACCTTATCGACTGAGAATTTCTGCTCTGGAATCAAGATACATGCAGCCCCTCCTGCAAGACCTGCATGCAAAGCGATCCAGCCAGCATGGCGACCCATGACCTCAACGATTAATGCGCGATGGTGGGACTCGGCCGTTGTATGTAAACGATCAATCGCTTCAACTGCGATATTGACTGCAGTATCAAATCCAAATGTGTAGTCGGTATTATCTAAATCATTATCGATTGTCTTGGGAACGCCAACGACTTTAACGCCGAGTGAGTCGAGTTTCGTTGCGACTCCAAGAGTATCTTCGCCGCCGATAGCGATGAGTGCATCAATTCCAGCTTTAGCTAGATTCTCTTTAATCTTCTCAACTCCACCCTCGATCTTAAAAGGGTTAGTGCGTGAAGATCCAAGAATTGTTCCACCACGAGGCAGGATTCCTCGAGTCGTTTCAATAGTCAGAGGCATGGTTAATCCCTCAAGCGGGCCTTTCCAGCCATCACGAAAACCAACAAACTCATGTCCATACTCTTTGACGCCCTTGCGGACAACGGCACGGATAACAGCATTTAAACCTGGGCAATCTCCACCACCAGTAAGTACACCAATACGCATTTTAAACTCCACTACGAAAGAATCTTTAACGAAGGGCTATGTCAATCATTCTTCGCCCTACCTGTGGTCAACGCTGACTAGGACAGTCTAGCCTTGCGCTATGGCTAATCGACAACTCATCGCCGGCGTGGATTCATCGACCCAATCGGTAAAGGTGGTAATTCGTGATGCCCATACAGGTGAGTTATTGCGAGAGGGACGTGCGCCACATCCCGATGACACCGAAGTCGATCCCGCGCTTTGGAAATCGGCCCTTGATGCCGCGATTGTAAGCGCCGGTGGATTAGATGGTGTCGCTGCGATTTCAATTGCTGGGCAACAACATGGAATGGTCGCACTCGACAATGATGGCGGCGTAATTCGTCCCGCGCTTTTATGGAATGACACTCGCTCGGCACAAGCTGCCCTTGATTTAAATCGTGAAGAGGGTGGAGATGCCGAGATTGCAAGAAAAGTTGGCTCAGTCTTAGTCGCATCCTTTACTGCAACAAAACTACGCTGGATGGCCGATAACGAACCAGACAATGCTGCCAGGGTCGCATCAGTTGCACTTCCCCATGACTGGTTGTCATGGCAGTTACAAGGTGGGAAAAACCTAGAGAGATTATTTACCGATCGAAGTGATGCCTCAGGAACTGGCTATTTCGATCCAACGACATCGCATTACCGTGAAGATATTCTCCGTCTTGCACTTCGCCACGATAGCGAAGTGATGTTGCCTCGAATAATTCTTCCCCATGAGTTCGGAGGTGTGACCACATCGGGTATTCCAATCGCTGCCGGTGCCGGCGATAATGCCGCTGCAGCCCTTGGTCTACAATCACAACCGGGCGACGTTGTTATCTCACTTGGAACGAGTGGGACTGCCTTTGCAGTCTCAGATACACCAACCCATGATTCAAGCGGAGCAGTTGCAGGCTTTGCCGATGCAACCGGGCGTTTCTTACCGCTTGTCTGCACGCTCAATGCTGCACGAATTTTAGATGCGGCAACACGCATCTTAGGAGTATCACATAACGATGTTGGTGAATTGGCATTGACATCAATACCCGGTGCACATGGATTAACGCTTTTGCCATATTTTGAAGGTGAACGAACACCTAATCGCCCGAATGCAACTGGAACCTTTACTGGAATGAATCTGAATAACTCAAACCCATCTGACATCGCACGCGCCATGATTGAGGGCATGTTGTGCGGCTTAACAGATGCAGTTGATGCCCTCATCGAGTTAGGGGTAAGTGTTAACAGAGTTTTGATTATCGGCGGAGCTGCTAAAAATCCAGCAATCCCTGTTATTGCAAGTGCCCTTTTAGGACGCGAAGTAGTTGTTCCACCAGCAGGTGAATACGTCGCCGATGGTGCAGCTAAACAGGCAGCTTGGGCGCTGCTAGGTGAGATGCCTTCGTGGGATCTTGGTGAAGTTTCGCACCACTCTGCACCATCAACGCCAGCTGTTATGGATCACTATAGAACTCTGCGCGATAACACAGCCGACTGGTAGAAAAAAATTAACTGGTAACTCGCACACCTTTACCAACAACGATTACCCCACCAGGGCTAATTGTAAAACGTTGACGGTCGCGTTCTATATCAACACCTATTTGTGCACCCGGTTCGACATAGACGTTTTTATCCAGAATCGCATTACGGATGATCGCCTTATCGCCAATGTAGACAGAGGGCATGAGGACAGAGCCTTCGATAAGAGAGCCCCGGCCTACGGAAACATCATATGAAATCACAGAGTTATGCAGAATTCCGCCTGAGATAATCGTTCCAGCGCCCACGATTGAGTCATGCGCGGCACCACCCTCGCTAAATTTTGCAGGTGGCAATGATGGTGGATTTGTTAATAGCGGCCATTCACGGTTATAGAGATTAAAGATTGGATGAACCGATACTAAATCCATATGTGCGTCGTAATACGCATCGATTGAGCCAACGTCGCGCCAATAGCCCTTATCTCGGTCGGTCTCACCAGGAACCACGTTATTGGCAAAGTCATAAACCTTTGCAACGCCATTATTAGTTAAGAAAGGAATAATATTTGCGCCCAAATCATGGCGCGATTCAATATCTTCGGCATCGATAATCAACGCCTCTTCCATTACATCGCGTTTAAAAATGTAGTTGCCCATTGATACTAAAGATAAATCTGGGTGACCGGGCATCGCAGGCGGATCAGATGGCTTTTCGTGAAAGGCTTTAATCGTAACTCCATCATCTTCGAGCTCAATTACTCCGAATTCATGCGCCTCTGAGCGTGGCATACGGATGGCTGCAACGGTAACGCCGGCACCAGATTCGACATGCTGCTCAAACATCTGACCTGGATCCATGCGATAGACGTGATCTGCACCGAAAACCAATACATGCTTTGGATTCTCATCGTGAATTAAATTAAAGTTTTGCAAAATCGCATCGGCACTTCCTGTATACCAACGAGGACCTAGCCGTTGTTGGGCAGGCACTGGGGTGATGTAGTTTCCAAGTAAGGCCGACATTCGCCAAGTAGTTGTTATATGTCTATCGAGTGAGTGCGACTTGTACTGCGTCAAAACCGCTACTTTCAACATATTGGCATTTACTAAATTCGAGAGAACGAAATCAATCAATCGATATGAGCCACCAAATGGAACTGCGGGTTTGGCTCTATCGGCCGTTAAGGGCATCAAACGCTTACCTTCACCGCCGGCAAGGACAATCCCCAGCGGGAGTTTAAGCTTTGCCATGCGCTAACGATAGCCTGTACCTCTTGGTCAGGATAGGGGGAAATCAATGAGCGATCTGAAAATTGGAATCGTTACTAAAGAGTGGCCCCCCGCTATTTACGGCGGTGCTGGAGTTCATGCTCTGCAGTTAACGCAGGCCCTTCGCGCCACCAAGGAAGTAACTGTTGAGGTTCACTGTTTTGGAGGCTCTCGTGATGATGCCTTCGGATATGCAACGCCATCAGAGTTTGTCGATGCAAATCCAGCAGTGCAGGCTCTCGTTACCGACTTGGAGATTGCATCCAAGCTCAACAACATCGATGTCGTTCATTCGCATACTTGGTATGCAAATATGGCTGGACATATTGCCTCTCTACAATTCCAAATCCCCCATGTTGTCAGCGCGCATTCACTTGAACCGCTTCGTCCGTGGAAAGCCGATCAGTTAGGCGGCGGTTATGCAATCTCATCATGGGCAGAGAAAACAGCCTACGAATCAGCGGCTGCAATTATCGCGGTCAGCGATGGAATGCGCGCCGATGTCCTGGCCGCCTATCCAACTATCGACCCTAATAAAGTTGTAACGATAAGAAATGGGGTTGATACTGAAAAGTTCGCGCCTCATCACGATCCTTCGGTCGCAGTTAAATACGGTGTCAACGGGCGATACGCAATTTTCGTAGGTCGCATCACGCGACAAAAGGGTTTGGCGCACTTATTGCGCGCATGGAAAGACGTCCCGAACGAGTATGGGTTAGTTCTTGCGGCAGGAAGCCCTGATGAGGAGGGAATCGGCGCAGAAGTTGCCAGCCTTATCACTGAACTACAAAAAACGCGCACAAATGTATGGTGGATAAAAGATATGTTGCCGCATGCCGAATTAACCGTACTTCTAACTGGTGCAGATTTATTTATCTGCCCTTCGGTCTACGAACCCCTTGGAATCGTGAACTTAGAGGCGATGGCATGTGAAACGGCCGTCCTTGCATCTCGCGTAGGTGGAATACCCGAAGTTGTCGCGCACAAAGTGACCGGCGAGCTCGTTGATTACAACGGCGATGCAGCTCCTTTCGAGAAGGCTCTTACAGAATCAATTTCGAATTTAATGTCGCAGCCCGAGTTACTTAAGAAATATGGTGCTGCGGGAAGATCGCGCACTGTCAATGAATTCGGTTGGGATGAAGTAGCTGCAGCAACTATCGCCCTTTACCGTCGTGTGTTGGCTTAGATGACTCGCAAATCCTGGATCCAGTTTGGCATTCTTGGCTTTCTTTGGGGAATTCCATACCTTCTCTTGAAGGTAGCTGTTGTAGATATTCCACCACCACTTATCGTTGCTGGGCGCACGATAATCGGTGCTGCGATATTGATTCCCATCGCTATCCATAGAAAGAGTTTTATGGATGCCGTAAGAGGCATCAAATACGTTCTTCCATATGCCTTTCTAGAAATGGTCGGACCTTGGATTCTCATTACAACTGCTGAAAAAGAGATCTCTTCGGGCCTTACGGGATTACTAATAGCGACCGTTCCAATTTTTGCCACGATCTTTACATCGATGCGCGGTGATCACTCTGTCTGGCAGCCCAAACGCATCTTCGGGTTAATCGTAGGCTTTATAGGAATCATCGCTCTCGTTGGAATTGAATCTTTTAATGGAGATAGCAATCCGAAAGCAATCGCTATGGTAATTCTCTCAGCAATTCTCTACGCATATGCCGTTTTAATGGTGACATCGAATCTGCCTGGGGTAGATGGTGTAGCAATCAATGGCTTAGCGATGGGAATTACATTTCTCTTTTATCTTCCTATCGCAATTGCAACCTGGCCAAGTAATCCAGTCTCCATCAAGTCAATTGCAGCCCTCGTCGCCCTCGGCGTCTTTTCAACGGCGATCGCCTTCATGCTCTTCTTCGCCGTCATCGTTGAGATCGGTACAGCTCGAGGATCATTGACGACCTATGTAAATACAGCAGTAGCAGTCGTCCTTGGAATAATTATTTTAAAGGAGCCAATAACTCTGGGAATAATCGTCGGACTGCCACTTGTTGTGCTCGGTTCTTATTTGGCCAGCCGAAAATCGAAGTTAGTGGTTATCGCCGAAGCCTAGGCGCTCTAATAACTTAGGATCGCGCTGCCACTCTTTTGATACCTTAATATGTAGTCCTAAGAAAATCTTTGCAACGAGCGCACGTTCAATATCGGCACGTGCGCGTATCCCGATCTCTTTTAAGCGAGAGCCCTGATGGCCAAGTAAAATCGCTCGCTGTGAATCTCGTTCAACGTGAATAGTTGCATGCACATCGTAAAATGGACGTGAACCCTTTTCTTCTCGCTCACCAAACTCATCTATTGTGACCATAATCGAGTGAGGAAGCTCCTCGCGTACATCTTGCAGGGCGGCCTCACGGATGTACTCACAGATCAACTGCTCAATCGCTTGATCACTTGTGGTGCCAGCTGGGTAATAGGCCGGTCCAACTGGAAGATTGTCGCCTATGAGCTGATTGAGTAAATCAATTTGATTATGAATGGCTGCAGAGACAGGAATGATTTCATCCCATACAAAGCCCTGTGCCAGCGCCATAATGCCGGTAAGACGCAACGCTAGTTTTTCCTTAGAGATCAAATCTGTTTTGGTAATAACTGCAAACTTTTTAGCACGTGGGTGTTTGGCGATCTCTGCCGAAATGAATAAATCTCCAGCGCCAGATGTCTCATCGGCTGGAATACACATAATGACGATATCAACCGAGTCCATGCTTTGATCTACAACTGCATTAAGCCGATGCCCCAAAAGCGTCTTGGGTTTATGAA
>CANIBB010000005.1:0-18884 GCA_947465575.1 Actinomycetota bacterium
ATAGGGGATAAGAAATACGTTTCTTTTTCTCCAAGTTCTATGTGTGAAAGCACAATAAATCTTGGGGGTGAACGGTCTCGACTTTGGATGTTGAGGCAGGGGAAGCGGGCCGAGGAAGCCGGAATGATCTCGTAAACCAATAATCCGTGCAAAAAATAACTGCTGACACAAATCAGCAAGCTTTCGAACTCGCTGCATAAGCAAGTATCGAAGCCGTTAGCCCAGATGCCGCTCTCGATCTGGAATCTAGCGTCGACAGAGAGCTTTTCATCGCGTTGGTGTTGCGAACAACGTGGGAGAACAGTTTCGCAAATGAGTTCGTCGAAGAGTCGTGTGGAGAAACTTCGGGACTGAGAAAGCGCTAATCACACTACGCCCGTAGAAGCCCTGTTTTTATACCGAAGGACCCGGGTTCGATTCCCGGCACCTCCACAACAACGAGCGACCGAACCCATGTCTACTTGGATTCGGTCGCACTTCTTAATCGCTTTACTTCCAGAGCTTGTTATTCCGGAGCCACTCATTCTCGAGTACGTTGCGCTCCGGCTGGGTTATTTATTGAGCCATCCATCGAGCTCTTCAACCTTGAGTTTCTTGATGATTGTTTTATCGCTGCATTGAATAACTTGGGAGCCAACCATCAAATCATGAAGAGTCCTTTGAGTGCTTGTGAAGATAAATGATGCATCCACAATGTAGTTGGCCATAAATAGAAAGCCTCCAAGAATCCATTGCAGAAGACCTTTGATGAGAACCTCTCGAACCACCATCTTCTTCCAACCGAAAACTGCTCCGGATTTTGCATCGACGATCACTTGGCCCATCAGATAGTGGCCTGGCGTGGTTCCCTTTTCGGCAAGAGTTACAAACCAGATTATCCAGACGATACCTAATCCAACGCCGAAGATTGCTGCATCAAGGAGAAATGCGATCAACCGTGACTGGGGAGTTGCGCGCGGACCATGTCTTTGAATTGTGGGACGGCTCTCGTGACCTCGAGGGGAGTGGCTTGAGACGGCTTCAGGCTTTGAAAACCCCGAGGCTGTAGGTGCTTGATCTGATTTTGGGAGGACGGAGGATGTAATCGGTGATGTTTCTTCGTACTCTCTAATTATTTTTCTATTCATTTCCGCAGGCTAGTTACTAATACTTGCTTACATTTAATGGATGGAATCCTGTGGATATCTAAATAAGTACCGTTCCACCTCTACCGTCCCACCTTCACAAGGAGGGAGTCACCTCGGGGGAAGGCGTAAATCTCGATTTGCGCATAGTTGAAGCTTCAACTAGAGTAGTTGAATATTCAACTACTCTTCATAAGGGGAAATTGGATTAACCCACGTTCGATTTCAACTAATGCCTTCTAAAGGGAGCAGATTTAATGACTAATTCAACAATTTCAACGTTAACCGGAACATACGCAATCGATGCCAGCCATAGCCAGATTGGCTTCACCGCCCGTCACCTAATGGTTACTAAGGTTCGCGGAGCATTTAACGAGTTTTCAGGTGGCGGAATCATCGACTTCGAAACTCCTGCAAACTCAAAGGTCGAACTAAAGATCCAGGCGGCAAGTATTGATACTCGCAATGCCGATCGTGATGGCCACCTTAAGGGCAACGACTTCTTCGACATGGAGCAGTTCCCAGAGATTACTTTTGCTTCAACCATAGTTATAAAGAACGGTGATGCTTATGCAGTCACTGGCGATCTCACAATCAAAGGTGTCACTAAGCCTGTAACGGTCGAGTTCGATTTCACCGGAACAGCCGTTGATCCATGGGGCAACACACGCATTGGTTTCGAAGGCAAGACAACAATTGATCGCACCGAATGGGGCGTCAACTGGAACACAGCCCTAGAAGCAGGCGGAGTTCTAGTGAGCGAGAAGATCA
Organism: Actinomycetota bacterium; assembly: GCA_947465575.1. GTDB lineage: Bacteria > Actinomycetota > Actinomycetes > Nanopelagicales > Nanopelagicaceae > Planktophila. Next base: position 1,896 of record CANIBB010000005.1, read on the forward strand.
ACCTTGAGTTCGAACTTTCAGCTATCCGAAGTGCAGACGTCGCTTAATTTAGTAAATTTTTGAAGGTGCAGCCTCTGCACAACTAACGTAAAAGTTAAGTTGTGTGGAGGCTGTTCTCTTTGCCGGAGACGGTTAGTGCTGGCCTCCAGGACCGTGACCATCATTTCCTCCAGAACGCCCATCGCGGCGCCATTTAATAACAGGTCCATGTCGGGAACTCGAATCGCCACTTCCAGATTCACCTTGAGTTGAATCACCTGTTATCTGGCGCGGAGCGAATCCTTTTAGGCCAAGTCTGGCTAGGAGCGGCGCAATAATTCGAACATCTGGAAAGTACTCGCGACGTGATGCGATGTATCCCATGACTAAACCGTAGAACCCTATGAGATGCACAACGAACGGCACCCCTGGATTGAAAGCGAACATCATGCCAACCCAAAACGACATGGCAACAAAGAAACCGTGGAACATCCGTCGGATCAACGTGATAATGAAATTGCTGGAGTTCAGTTTTGTTAGCGCTATTGCGATTGGTCCGGAAAAGAAGGCAATCCCCATCAAGATTGCAACAAGTAACGCCAAGCTCTCCATTACAACCCCTGCCACTCATCGCGAATCACGGAGTACAAAACCATATCGATCTGTGAACCATCGTATCTGCGTGATTTCTTACGCAGAACACCTTCAAGGGTATAGCCAGCGGAGGCAAGAAGCTTCTTAGAAGCGATATTTTCTACATCAACGAGCGCTTCAATACGCTCAAAGCCCATCGACTCAAAGCCAAAGTTCGTCAACATACGGGCAGCTGTCGTACCAATATTCTTGCCACGAGAATCGGCATTTATCCAATAGCCGAGCTCTGCGACAAGATCTGGCAGATCCATGCTGTGGAAAGAAATTACTCCGGCGAACTTCTTATCCTCGCCATTTCCATATTCGATTGCAAAGGCCAGCTCTGTCTTTTCAATAAGTGATTTTGGAGTTTTTTCGCGGACAAAGAACTCTGCATGCGCCAAGGTGTAATCAAATGGAACTCGAGTGAATTTGGGGATTACCGGATCTTGGCAACTGTTATAAATATCGGGAATATCTTTTTCTGCCAGTGGGCGGAGTGTAATCAACCCATAGGAAAGGGTCGGTACTTCAGTAGGCCACCAGATCATTGCGAAAGTATGGCAGTCAAGAGGGTGTTGGCGCTGATGGGTGAGGCTCGGCAATTTCGGTGCCTCCGTGCGCAGCTTTAAGGAAGGCGTCGACTTTTTTTAGGAAGGCGTCGACTTTAGGCAGTCTCATTTATGGGACGAGCTGGAACAAAATACTTTTTGCCAACAGGTGAAGTCCACTCACATGAGCCATCTGAATTGCTTACAAGATCCCAACGTCCATGCGTTTTTAGTCGGTGATGGCGACGACAGAGGAGACCCAGATTTTCTGGTTTGGTCTCACCACCGCTTTCCCAACTTTGAGCATGATCAATATCAGAGCGAGATGCGGGCTGTCGGCAACCCGGGAATCTGCATGTGCGATCTCGAGCGAGCAGAAAATCCACGAGTGCCTGAGGCGGTTCATATTTTTCGCGGCCGTAATCTAAGAGATTTCCAGTTTGTGGATCAGTTATAAATCTCTTCCATGTTGCATCAGATGCTAATTCACGGGCAACCGATGCTGGAATTGCACCATAGCCCGAAAGTTGGCCAGGGTTTTCTGCCAAACCAAGAAGTGTTGGAAGATCTATCGTCACATTTACGGTTACTGGGCGACGGTGAGGGCGAACCTCATCGACATTGCTAGCCAATGCCTGCGAAAGAATGGCAGTAAGTGCATCTGCACGCTTGTTATCGGCTGAGAGCAAGGACCATGTATCGGTCGCGGCCGCTGCGCCGGCTGCAGAAGAATCTTCACTTACGTCGGCCAGAGCGTTAAAGCTCCTTGCATCAGAACCAGCGTTAGTCGAGAAGTTAGCTACGTAGGCATTGCGCTTCTTCTCGTCGATCTCATTCATCTTCAAGATGTAGGCCTCAATCGACTTCATAACTGTTTGAGCGTCCTGGGCGGGCAAAATTGCAACCACGGTCGCCATTCCATCGGCTTCGTTGTAACAACTTACTCGCCGAGATTCGCGGGCACGATCGACGACCTCTTCGAACTCCGAAGGTGCGAGCTGGGCAATAGTCGTGCGCACTTTATTGGCCACCTGACCTGGAGTATGAAACTCGGCGTGAGCTAACGCGCGTTCCTCAATCTGATAGATAGCAAACTCGCTGATGCCGTTACGGATCGCTGCGGCAGTCTCTTTAGCAATCACCGTTGCGTGCGATGCGGAGATCTCTCCCATCGCAAGTGCAGAACATGTATTTGGTAAGTGATTTACTAGCGTGCGCGCAACATCGATTCGCATCTGCGCAGTGCTTCCCGATAAACGTAGAGCAGCGGCGACATCTTCTCGCTCAGCCTCATCGACACCACCCCATGTATTCTCGGGGGTATTTGAATCGTTGCCGGCTACGGCGACAATCGCCCTTTGCATCACTGCCTGCAACCATGCACTTTGGCGCTCAAGGGCGCTCAAGAAATCGATTCGTCCGCTTTGATTCAATTCATTAGGGTCAATTGCAACTAATCCGCTGAGAGTTTGAATTCCAGGATAGGCAGCGAGTAAAGCAACTACGCGTACGTTGAGATCAGTCTCGGAACCGATAGCCACTGCGGAATCGTTGGCAACCGATCCGTAACTCGTATCCCTTACCGCTGCACTTGTCATAGGTAGGACTATTTACTGCGCCCCTGACATTCCCCAAAAGTTATTAACAGGCATCTTTAACGGGAGGCTAACTTTTCTTTTCTGAGATTCTTAAAAAGTTGCGTGAGGAGATCCTGGGTTTGAGGCTTTTGGCATCGACGATGCAACTTTTCAAGAATCCCCGACCCAGCTAAATCTAAGCGTCTGTGAAGGTTTTCCTAGCCCTCTTGCATCTCCGTCGGCGCTCCATGAACGTTAAGAACCTCGGATGCATTACCCAGATCGGCTTGCGGGGTGGAAACTGAGCTCTGCTTTGAGCCCTCTCCGCTACGGTTCAAAGGCTTCTTAGCATCATCCTTATAAATCGCTGGAATTGTGCCCAGTAGACCCTTTTGGAAATCCTCAAAGGCCTGAAGAACTTCGCGCTTAGTGTTCATAACAAATGGCCCCATCCATGCAACGGGTTCATTAATTGGTGCGCCACCTAAAATAAATAACTCCAACGCTGGCGAGCGAGACTCTTGTTGATCAGCGGCGCGCACAACAATCGTGTCCCCGTCACCAAAGACAGTCGATTGACCAGTACGCACAGGGCGATGTTCATCTCCGACATAGCCAAAACCTGCAGCAACATAAACCAACGCGTTGTAATCCTTACGCCACGGAAGTCGAAGCTCTGCGCCAGCGGCCACAGTTGCGTGAATTAAAGTAATCGGAGTCTGTGTTGTTCCAGGACCAGAGTGACCATCGACTTCTCCTGCGATAACGCGAATCAAGGCACCGCCATCAGTCGATGATAAAAGTGCAACATCTTTAGCTCGTACATCTTGATAAGCAGGTGCGCTCCACTTTTTTGCAGCGGGCAAGTTAACCCACAATTGAAAGCCGTGAAATAAACCGCCCGACATCACTAAGTGCTCTGGGGGAGTTTCAATATGCAAAATTCCAGCACCGGCCGTCATCCATTGTGTATCGCCATTTGAAATCGTTCCGCCGCCACCGTTGTTATCTTTGTGATCGAAGATTCCATCGATAATGTAAGTAACGGTTTCGAAGCCGCGGTGTGGATGCCATGGAGTTCCCTTTGGCTCACCCGGCGCGTACTCAACTTCGCCCATTTGATCCATCATGATGAATGGGTCAAGTTCGGCCATATCTATTCCAGCAAATGTTCGGCGAACTGGAAAGCCCTCGCCCTCATAACCTTGCGGCGCAGTCGTCACGCTCTTCACCGAGCGTGCGCGGGCACCAACAACCTCTTGGACTCGCGGCAAAACAGTTATATCGGCAACGGTTACAGCAGGCATCTCAACTCTCCTTAGTCGCTTCCAAGGGTAGTTGAACTTTCAACTACATGCAACCCCTGCCCAAACCCAGCGATTTCCGTAGTTAAGAGTTCGCAGAAATCCCAATCTTTGTCTCAAGCGGCTGACGGGGGTGAGCCTTGTATCTACGTAAAGGCCCTGGGATTTCGAAGAAGGGCTTAACAAGAAAATCGAGAGCGTGGATTTTCGTAGTTAAGATTTCGAAGAATGCAAAAATCGGGCCCCGCCGAAGCAGAGCCCGATCTCCGTTAAGTTTTACAGAGCTTTGAGTGCAGAGACAACCTTTGTAAGCGAAGCTTTGGCATCACCGAACAAGAGCATGGTCTTTGGATCATACAAAAGCTCGTTCTCGATTCCAGCAAAACCTGGTCGCATCGAACGCTTCAAGAAGATGATGTTGGCTGAATTTGCTACCTGCAGAATTGGCATTCCGTAGATTGGACATCCTGGAGTGTTTTCAGCCGCTGGATTAACAACGTCGTTTGCACCGATAACAATTGCAACGTCGGTCTGGCTAAAGGTTGGATTAATCTCATCCATCTCCTCTAACTGATCGTACGGAACATTTGCTTCGGCCAATAACACGTTCATGTGTCCAGGCATACGGCCTGCAACTGGGTGAATTCCATATGCAACATCGATGCCTTTGGAAATCATCAAGTCAGCTAACTCGCGCACTGTGTGTTGTGCTTGAGCAACAGCTAAACCAAAGCCCGGCACGATTACAACGCGACGTGCATAGTTAAGAAGGATTGCAACGTCATCAGGAGAACCTGAACGTACTGGACGCTCTTCGGCTGAATCTGATGCTGCTTGAGGCTTCGCGGTGAACGCACCGAACAAAGTTCCAAATAGTGAACGTCCCATTGCCTCTGCCATTAGGCGAGTCAAGATTGTTCCCGATGCACCAACGAGAGTTCCGGCGATGATTAATAGAACTGAATCTAGAACATAACCACTTGCCGCCACCGTTAAACCAGTGAATGCATTTAGAAGTGAGATAACAATAGGTACGTCGGCTCCGCCAACTGGAAGTACGAAGAGCACTCCGAAGAGAAGTGAAAGTCCGGCCAGCACTAGTAAAGGTGTTGTTCCAAGGGCTGCAACAACCCATCCACCAACGCCAATTACGGCGACCAGAGTGGCTGCAATGATGAATCGACCCGCTGGGAAGATCACTGGACGAGTAGTCATTAACTCTTGCAACTTCATGAAAGTAATAATCGAACCGCTGAAGGAAACACAACCCACGATCACGGTGAATACAGTGAAGATAACCTCTGCCTTAGTTGCTTCAGTGCCGAGGTGTAGGTATTCAACGATTGCAACGAGGGCAGCTGCGCCACCGCCGACCCCATTAAATAGTGCAACGAGTTGTGGCATCTGTGTCATCTGAACTTTACGTGCAGCAGGAACTCCTATAGCTAATCCAACGGCCATTGCGCCAAGGATCCATCCCAAGTGGTGAAGGGGAAGGGCGTGGGCAACACCAGTCTTAGGCCCGACTACAAAGAAGAAGACAACGAGCGTTGCCAAAGTTGCACCAAAGGCACCGATCAAGTTTCCTCGGCGGGCAGTCTTTGGGTGGGATAGGCCCTTAAGGGCCAAGATAAATGCGACGCCTGCGGCTAGGCCGATGAGGTCATACAGAGTGCGGCTCATTTTTTCTTTCCCTTGAACATTTCGAGCATTCGATCGGTAACGACGAAGCCACCGACCATATTAATTGTCGCTAATACGATTGCTGCAACTGCAAGACCGAGTTCAAGATTGGTTTGGCTATGGTCGGCAACGATTATCGCGCCAACCAAAATCACGCCGTGGATCGCATTGGCACCTGACATAAGTGGTGTGTGCAAAGTTGAAGAGACTTTAGATACGACTTCAAAACCTACGAAGACCGCTAAAACAAAGATCGAAATAACTGCTATCGGCTCCATTTACTTACCTCCCGCATTTCTACGGGATCCGCCATGCGTAACGGCCGCCCCATTGATAATTTCATCCTCGAAGTTGATAGTGAATGCGACCTTGTCATCATCCTTGGCCGGTGTAGTAAAGAGAGTAAGGAGATTTACTACGTTGCGGGAGTACAAGAAGGAGGCATGGAATGGAAGCTGACTTGGAACATCTTTTCCGCCCCAGATTCGGACTCCACCAGATGTAGTAATAATTTCTCCGGGCTTTGAACCTTCAACGTTGCCACCAGTTTCAGCGGCTAAGTCGATGATGATTGTTCCGGGCGCCATTGAATCAACCATCGCTTGAGTCATCAAGCGTGGTGCCTGTCGGCCTGGAACGGCTGCAGTTGTAATAACAACATGTGACTTTGCAATGTAAGGAGTAAGAAGTGCTTGTTGTTGCGCCGCACGATCTGCCGTCATCTCACGCGCATAACCACCAGCGCCCTCAAGCGCTTCGAGTTCTAGTTCGATAAATGATGCACCCATCGAACGGACCTCATCGGCAGATGCAGGACGAACGTCGTAGGCCGAAACAACTGCGCCTAGTCGACGCGCAGTTGCAATCGCTTGCAAACCTGCAACACCTGCACCAAGAATTAATACTTGTGCTGGAGTAACCGTACCGGCGGCAGTCATGAGCATCGGGAAGAATCGAGGAGATAATTCCGCGCCAACTAAAGCTGCGCGATAACCGGCACACAATGCTTGTGATGACAGAGCATCCATTGATTGTGCTCGCGAAATACGCGGAACAAGTTCAAGTGAGAATGCAGTAACACCTGCAGCTGCAGCAGCATCGATTGAATCAACTGCAGTAACAGGAGACATGAAACTAATTGTTATTGCATCTTTCTTTAACGTACCCATCTGGGCTGGCGTTAAAGGCTGTACCGAGAGAACGGCATCAGCAGTTTTGAGAACGTCGCCGTTCGAGATCGTTGCACCAGCTTTGACATAGTCAGCATCTGGTGCTTGCGAATGTACTCCGGCACCAGATTCGATAACAACATCGAAACCCAGTCGAGTTAATTTATTAATAATGTCGGGAACAAGCGCCACGCGCTTTTCACCCTCACGAATTTCTTTAGGAACGGCTATAAGCATGCGTGAAATACTAGCGGCTAGAGCCTTTCAGGTCACCTCTGACAAGGTGATAGAGCAGAGATTGAATGGTTGTACGGCGGTGATATGCCTCTCGCCAGATGACGGATCGTGTTCCGTCAATCACAGATGCTTCAACTTCTTCTCCACGATGTGCGGGTAAACAGTGCATGAACACTGAATCTTTTTGAGTCAATGACATTAAATTTTCAGTAACTGCAAATGGCGAGAGTGCTAGCACCTTTTCATCTCGTTCATTATCAGGATCGCCCATCGACATCCATACATCGGTATATAGAACACTCGCATCTTTCGCTGCAGCCTCTGGATCATGTGTGGTTTCAACTTTTCCACCGCTTTGTACTGCAATCTTTTTCGCAATCTCAACAACTTCAGGATTTGGTGCCCATGCTCCACTTGGAGTTGCTGCAACTACATGGGCTCCCATAATCGCGCCCATAACTAACCATGCATGCGACATATTATTTCCATCGCCTAAGTAAACAAATTTGCGCCCTGCAATATCTTTTCCGAACTGCTCGCGAATCGTTAACCAATCTGCAAGTAATTGTGTCGGATGATCATCATCGGTCAGTGCATTAATTACTGGAATGGACGCGTTGGCGCCGAGTTCGTCTACATCGGATTGCGCAAAGGTGCGAATGATTAATGCGCTGCAGTAGCCACTAATTATTCGAGCTGTATCGGCGATTGTCTCTCCGCGTCCTAACTGCAACTCATCCCCACGGATAAAGATTGGTGTCCCGCCAAGATGGGCGACGGCCGTTTCAGATGACAAACGTGTTCGCGTAGAAGGCTTTGTCATATAAATCGCAACGCTCTTATTGGCTAAGGCCGTGTTAGATTGAAGGGGATTAGCGGCGAAATCGGCGGCAGTGTCCAGTAAGAGCTCAACATCTGCGCGGGAGAGGTCTTGAGTACGGAGTAAGTCCTTCATTTGTGAATTCTACCCGTAGTTTCACCGTCGCCGAAGGTATTCTTATCCACCTCATGGGAATCTTTAGAAAAGACGCGATAGAGACGGATTCAAATACCGATCTCTTAAGTAGGCCCGTCTTAGAAGAAGATGATGGCGGACACGACCGGTTCGCACACTATGTAAAGAAGGACAAGATTGTTGAATCTGCCGTGACCGGTAAATCCGTGCGTGCGCTCTGCGGAAAGAAATGGATCCCATCGCGTGACCCCGAAAAATATCCCATCTGCCCAACATGTAAAGAGATTCACGCAGGCCTGAAAAACGAGCCTGAAGATAAATAGCGATGTCGCGTAAATTCGGCATCGCAACGGCATTCATTATCGTCGTAGCTCTCTCATCCTCCCTTTCGGCTAGTGGAGTAGAAAATCAACCCCGCACCATTGTCACTGGGTGGATTCCATACTATTCAGTCAAGACGGTCATACCTTTTATTAAGAAGCTACCCAGCGTCGCAACTCCAGTACCTGGAGCACCGGTGACATGCGAATCAGGGGAGTACTCACCGGAAGATAACGCGGCTTTAAATTCTTCGTACCTCTTTACCAATAAAGATTTGATGAAAGAGGTCATGCCTTTTTGGTACACACTTAAATCTCCGACGGTAATCCGTGATGATTACTCAACTGGTAATCCCTCGTGGCCAATGGCCGACACTCTTTGCTTGATGCGGAAGACGGGCTTAAAGATTATTCCAACAATGACCGATGGAACGGACAAATTAGTTCTCTCGGGCTATTTAGCAAAAGCACAAACCCGCACAACAATTGTTACGACAATTGTTGACTTAGTAAATAAAAATGGCTTCGATGGAATTGACTTGGACTTTGAGGGATTTGCCTTTGTAGATGGAAATACTACGTGGGCAAAGACTGCACCCAATTGGATTCTCTTTATTAAAGAGCTCAGCAATCAATTACATGCCTCACAAAAGCTCTTATCGGTTTCGACTCCGTATGCTTTTAATCCAACTGAAAAGTTAAAGGGTTACACCGTCTACGCATGGGCCGACATCGCATCCAGCATTGATCGATTGCGCATCATGACGTATGACTACTCTGTTGCAAAGCCCGGACCTATCGGCCCTATTGCATGGACCGAAAAAACCTTGCAGTACGCAACAAGCATTATGCCTGCATCAAAAGTATTTATTGGATTGCCGGGCTATGGTCGCGATTGGATTACTGCAATTGCTGGAACCTGCCCAGTCTCTGCGCCACCTGGATTAACGATGAAGGCAAAAGCTGCAACTTTTAAGATGAACTATGCAAATGCCAAGGCGGCGATTGATCAAGCTGTGCCGATATTTGAAGAGAAGAGTAGCGAAGTAACATATTCATATATAAAAATCTTTAATGGCCTGACAAGTAAAGGCGCTGCGACCACATGTAGTGTTTCACGGACAGTGTGGTATCAAAATGATCGTAGCTACACAGAGCGCATGAACTTAGTTGCAAAGTATCAATTAGGTGGAGTATCTCTATGGACTCTGGGTATGGAGGATCCAAGTGCAACTACGGCGATGCGAAACGTTGCCCTCGCTATTGCACCTGCTGAAGTCATCAACTCACTCACTATCGAAGGTGCTCAGGAACAACGGGTTAATTTTGGCGATATTTTCACCCTTAAAGGCGCATTCACGCTCAAGGACAAGGCGCCTATCGCTGGATTAGTTGTCAACGTTGAAATGAAGCGCGCGAATGAAAGTACCTGGAAGAAGATCGCCGAGTCGATTACTTCTCCTGAGGGCACTATCTCAATTCCTGTCACGATTGCAGATACCTCTACTTTTAGATTAAGCACTGGAGGAACATGGGAGCGCGCCGAGTCATTGAGCAGCGAAGAGATTGTAGAAGTGAGCCCTAGGATTATTCTTGAGCATCTGAGTACTATCAAACATGGCGTGCAGTTGCAGATTAAAGGACTATTGCTCCCGAGAGTTTCAGGAGCCCAAGTAACACTTCAAAAATTTGTCGCTGGGAAATGGGCAAATATTGGAGAAGGAGTGGCAACGGATTTGAATAGTGAGTTTATTCTTTCAACGACTGAGGCAAAGAGAGGAGTCGTAAAAATGCGTGTTCGCATAGCAAATGGCCCGCAAACGATCTCCTCGTCAGAGTTTTCGATAGTGGTGCGCTGACAATGGTAAAGATAGATGAAACTACTGAAGAAAAAATCGATGAAGCGATCAAAGAGTTGTTTAGTAGCGAAAAGCCATGGGTAACAATTGTTTGGGATGACCCAGTAAATCTGATGACATATGTAACCTACGTTTTGATGGAGCTCTTCGGATTCACCAAGGAAAAGGCACATCAGCTCATGATGCAGGTTCATACCCAAGGCAAAGCAGTGGTATCAACTGGAAGTCGCGAAGAGATGGAGCACGATGTCGCCCGTCTTCACGAGTATGGATTGTGGGCCACACTTGCGAGAGGAGATCAAGCGATATGAGCACTGAATCTGATGGGGTGCAGTCAGGTTTTACTCGCCACGGAAATAACTATTATCTTGCAAATTTTTCACCATCAGAGAGTGAAGTTCTTATAAATCTAGTAGAGCAGATGCTTGAACTCCTGGGTGAGCGAACTGATAATCACGGCGATGATCCACTTGCTGCAATGGTTGGAATCACAAGCCATGATTCACCACCCGATGATGAGGTTTTACTGCGTTTATTACCTAACGCCTATGCCGACCAAGTCGATGCATCAGAGTTTCGACGATATACCGAGCTAGATCTGCGCGCAAAGAAGTCGGCGCATGCGATGACCATGCGCATGGATTTAAAGGATTCACCCGATGGCATTATTGAGGTTGACCATGAAAGTGCAAATGCTTGGTTAGGTGCCATGAATGACATTCGTTTGGCCCTGGGCGTGAGATTGAAAGTCCAAGAAAATTCGCATGAGGATCTTGAAATCTTGGCGCCCGATGACCCCATGCGCGGTGTTTATGCCGTTTATAGCTGGCTGGGATGGATTCAGGAGAGTTTGATTCAAGCGCTCATGGATGATGATCTATAACTGCGTAAATCGCAGGGTAGGATTAACGATATGAGCGATGCGCCGATTGGAATCTTTGATTCTGGCGTCGGCGGACTTACAGTTGCCAGATCTATTTTAGATCAGCTACCCAGTGAATCAACTATTTATATCGGAGATACCGCCCGTGGACCTTATGGCCCACGCCCGCTTGCCGAAGTCCGAGAGTTTGCGTTAGAGAGTTTAGATTTTCTCGTTGAACAAGGAGTAAAGGCGATTGTGATCGCCTGTAATACAGCAAGTGCTGCGATGTTACGTGATGCTCGCGAGCGTTATTCGGTACCAGTGATTGAAGTTATTCAACCCGCTGCTCGTCGCGCAGTAGCGGCTACGCGTAGCGGACACATTGGAGTGATCGGCACTCGTGCCACAATCGATTCTGCGGCATACCTCGATGCATTTGCTGCAGCCCCACAACTAAAAATTACATCTGTCGCATGTCCTCTCTTTGTTGAATTCGTAGAAAGAGGACAAACTTCCGGCACCGAAATTACTGAAATTGCCCGAGGGTATCTAGCTCCTTTCATTGATGCGAAGATCGATACTTTAGTTTTAGGGTGCACTCACTATCCGCTTCTAACGGGCGTAATTTCATATGTAATGGGTGAGGGCGTGACACTCGTATCAAGTGCCGAAGAGACGGCAAAAGATCTCTATCGAACCTTGGTTGAAAAGAATCTGCTGCGTACTCATCAGAGCCAGGCGCCAACTCATAAATTCTTAGCCACTGGTGATGCAAAGGCTTTTGAAAGCTTAGCGCGACGCTTTCTAGGACCTGAAGTAACCCACGTAGAACATCAAGAACTCTAGATACAACATACTAAGCAATAGGAGCACTACATGGCACGCAACGATGGACGAGAAGTTAATGATTTGCGCGAAATAAAATTCACGCGCGGATGGTTAGATCATGCCGAAGGCTCAGTTCTAGTTGAGTTCGGTAAGACTCGCGTCTTATGTGTTGCATCGTTTTCACCGGGTGTTCCACGATGGTTGAAGGACAGTGGTACCGGTTGGGTTACATCTGAGTATGCAATGTTGCCACGGGCAACTCATACCCGCTCTGATCGCGAGAGCGTTAAAGGAAAACTTGGCGGGCGCACACAGGAGATTTCACGTTTAGTGGGTCGCTCATTGCGCGCAATTGTTAATACAAAAGAGCTTGGCGAAAACACGATTGTCATTGACTGTGATGTATTGCAGGCAGATGGTGGAACGCGTACGGCTGCAATCACAGGTGCATATGTTGCGCTAGCCGATGCAATTGCTTGGGCAAAGAGTGCGGGCCATATCAAGGCAACTGCCAACCCGCTGAGTGACACAGTTGCAGCGGTGAGCGTGGGGATTATTGATGGTGTTCCGATGTTAGATCTTTGTTATGAAGAAGACGTTCGAGCCGGTACCGATATGAATGTCGTCGTAGCTGGTGACGGTCGCTTTATTGAAGTACAAGGCACTGCCGAAGGTGAGCCTTTTGACCGAGAACTACTCAATCAATTGCTTGACTTAGCAGTAGCTGGATGTAAAGAGCTCAGCGAACTTCAACAGGCTGTACTTTCACAGTAGTTAACAATGCACTTCCTACTGGTGAATTTCTGATTGCTATGTCGAAAAAACTTGTCGTAGCAACTCGCAATCCCGGAAAGATTACTGAGTTTCGCAGAATTCTCGATGCGATTTCAGCTGGGGCGATTGAGCTCGTTAGCATCGATCAATTTCCTGATTTAGTTGATGTCGAAGAGACGGGATCAACCTTTGAAGAGAATGCGCTACTAAAGGCGAGATATACGGCGAAAATGACGGGCCTTCCATCGATATCTGATGATTCAGGTCTTTGTATTGATGCACTTGGAGGAGCCCCTGGAATATTTTCAGCTAGGTGGGCGGGCGTCCATGGTGACGACAAGGCAAATCTAGAGAAAGTTCTTGAGCAGTTGAGCTCAGTACCCGATGAGAAAAGAGGCGCATATTTTATTTGTGTCGCCGCCCTTGTCATGCCCGATGGTCGAGAAATGGTTGCTGAGGGTCGATTTGAGGGAAGAATCCTTCACGCAGCCATCGGAGATCAGGGTTTTGGCTATGACCCAATATTTGCACCTCTTGGAATGTCGATTTCTTCGGCACAGATGAGCCCGCAGGAAAAGGATGCATGCAGCCACCGCGGAAAATCACTCCGAGCAATAGCACCGCATGTAATAGAAATGCTCAAGGGGCTGGGGTAGCCTTGCCTTATCGACGTACGTTATTTGCGTACGCACCGCTATCCAAGGAGTCATCGTGGCCGTAAAGAAGAAGAGCGCAGCCAAGAAGGTTGCCAAGAAGGCACCTGCAAAGCGTGCAGTTAAAAAGACTGCAAAAAAGAGCGTTGCTAAAAAGGCAACCGCAAAGCGTGCGGTTAAGAAAACTGCAAAAAAGAGCGTTGCTAAAAAGGCGACGGCAAAGCGCGTTGTAAAGAAGGCGACTGCTAAGAAATCAGCGGTTAAGAAAAAGGTTGCCAAGAAGGCACCTGCAAAGCGTGCAGTAAAGAAGTCCTCAGCGCCGGCAGTTGTTGCAGTTTCAACAACTCCGATTGCACCAGTGGCTCCAAAGCCAGTTGTGTTAGCACCAAAGCCAGTTGCAGCTCCTAAGCAGGGCACATCAGGCCGTGTAGTTTTCTTGGTCGTTGCAGGAATTGTAATTCTCGCAGCGATCGTGTGGTCGAAGTCGGCAGATAAGAGTGATGATGATGCATCTCCTGCCCCATCGATCTCTCAATCTGCAGAGCCAACTGAGTCTGCAACTGCAGAGCCAACTGAGTCTGCAACTGCAGAGCCAACTGAGGCGGCAACTGCCGTTACGGCGGTAGAGGCGCCAACTAAGTTTGTGGCTCTTAAGAGCGCCGATGGATTGAAGCTTCGATGGATTGCTCCAATGGCAGTAGATGGATTGACTGGATTTAATGTTGAAATTCGCGCTAACGGACTCGGTGATTGGGTAACAATTGCAACGGTTCCAGCCGATCAGCTGACACAGAATGTTGCGAAGAGTGGTGATGCCGGATGGACACAGTTCCGAGTGACATCTGTTTACTCTGATGGACAAGTAGCATCAGCTACAGTCTTTGGAATACCTGGTGAGTTTAAGTAAAGTTGTAATTAATAAACCCTCACGCATTGCGTGGGGGTTTATTTTTTTAAGCTTTGTGAGTTTAGAGTTTGCTTGATATTGAATCGACATATGCACGAACGCCTGCCGGTACAAGGTGGACACCATCTGGAGCAAAATACTCGGGATGACCAGATGAAATAGCATTCCAATCAATTAGCTCTGCGCCAAATAATTCGGCGTAGCGCGCGATGAGGAGATTATTCTCGTCCCGCCATCCACGTGGCACAGCGGTATTTACGACAATAATTTTGGGTTGATCTTTAACCGCCTCGAAGAGCGCGGCAACTTCTGCCTCGGAGAGCTTGTTATTGTTGCCTAAATTGAAGATAACCGTTGATCCCACAACATTCAATTTATCGTTGAGCATTACATCTATTAACTCAGGGGCTTGGCGACCGACTCTAGCGTTAATGAGCTTGATATGGCTACGACCTTCCAACTCGTAGCGGATACCTAGGATGACAGAGTCGCCAGTAACCCATAATCCATGGGTAGTAGTGGGTGCAACATCGGGGGTAGAGATTTCGGGGCTCTGTGAAAGCTCTTCCTTCACTGTTGCCATTGCGCGGTCACTATCGCTGATTGCACGAGTACTAATGAGAGAGATTATTAAAAGAGTTGAAAAAATGCAGATGCCAAGCAGAGATTTTTGTCGTATCTGTACTCTCTTTGTGCGGTACTTCATCCCCTTAAACCAGTATTCAACTAATCCACTTCGGATGGGAAGTTCAACAAATCGTAGAGAGATATCGGCCAAGGCAAAGACAATGAGAATTCGAAGAGCGGTCAACGCCCATGCAGAGCCCTCAATATCTACGGCAGGACGGGTTAGCTGAAATACAACCCAGTGCCATAAGTAAATTGAGTATGAGCGCTCCCCGATCCATACGGCAACCTTGCTGCTGAGTAGTGGAGCAAAGCGAGAAGCTGGGTGAACTATCGAAGTAATAATTGCGCAACCAAAAATTCCAGCTAAAGGAAATGCTAATTTATAGAGGGTTGGGTCGGTCTCATCAATGAAGAGAAAAGTTGCAATCATTCCGATAAAGCCGAAGACTCCGATTCCATCGATAAAATCCTGCGCCCGTTTTTCAACATCCTCTTTTAGATTTTGAGGAATCCAACTAACGGCTAAGGCCGCACCCAGAAACAAACCAATACTGTGCGTATCTGTACCAAAATAGACATGGCTGATTTGCGAGGTACTTGCGGCATCGACTTGAAAGGAGACAACGAGGAGAGTAATTCCAGAGACTGCTGCGATAAAAAGCGCAGCGCCAGGGATTTTCTTTTTGCCTAAGTAACGGACAGTCAAAAGCAATATCAATGGCCATAAAAGGTAGAACTGAGCTTCTACGCCGAGAGACCACGTATGTTGCAAAAGAGGGGCGCGTGAAATTGAATCAAAGTAATCAGTGTGGCGAAAAACCAACCACCAGTTCATTACGCCTAATAGCGAAAATGGCGAGTCACTGACAAAGCGGCGCATGGTTTCAGGTGCCCAGATGCCGATATAGATTGATGTAGCAATGATCATGAATACAAGAGGGGGAAAGAGACGTCGTATGCGCGCCTTGTAGAAAGCTCGAAGGTCTAGGCCGCCACTGCGTGCGATTGAATCAAGCAGTAAGCGAGTGATGACATAGCCAGAGATTACAAAGAAGAGATCGACACCTAGGAAGCCACCAGGTATCCAAGTAAATCCCAAGTGATAAAGCATGACAGCAACGACTGCCAGACCACGCAGTCCATCGATGGCAGGGATGTATCGGATACCTCGAGCTGTGGCCATAACTAACTACTTACGTGAGGCGGATTTCTTTGCAGCAGATTTCTTTACTGGCTTCTTTGCTGCTTTCTTTGGTGCACTGATAGCCGTTTTGGTGCGCTCACTCGTTACTCTTATTGGCCCAGTATCAATAATCGTATTATCTGAATTTAAATTCTCTACAACGCTCTTTTGCAATTCAGCTAAATGATTAAATGCCGTTTCTAACCGGGAACGAGATTGGAGAATTGCAGCCTGAGCCGAATCTAAAGACTGCGTCTGAATTCGGTAAAGGCGCTCAGCCTCTGCCATTACGCCTGTAAGCCACTGGCGATAGTTAGATACTTCATTTGTGGCATCACCGATGATTCGCTCACCTTCGCGACGAGCGGCATTTGCTAGCGCTGCAACTTCACGCTTCTTAGACTCGAAGAGCGCATCAGCCTCGGCTTCAGCGGCAGCAACCATTTGCCCGGCTTCATCTTCGGCAGCTGAAATATATTTGCGCCCACGGCTCTCGGCACTATTGAGAATTGCACGGGCCTTTGCATCCGCTGCTTCGATTTCTTCCGTTGTTATGCGATTGGTTTCGGCTACCAAACGAGAAGATATTGCATGAGCTTTGCTCTCTCGCGCTTGTGCCGACTTAATCATCGCCATTGCAGTCTCTGTGGCGAGGATTTCAAACTCTTCTTTACTCAAACCTGTGATGTCGCGGCGCGAACGTAGATCAGCTAACTGAGATTCAAGTTCACGAATGCGATCAACTGAAGAGGGCTGATTCGGTTCTTCACCCTTGAAGCCGACCCAGTTAAGGAAACTACTCTTCTCAGCCACCATGCACCCCACAGTTCATTGGAATAGAGCCTTAGGTTAGAGCAAGGCCTTACTTACTGTAAATCGCCA
>CANIBB010000006.1:0-16632 GCA_947465575.1 Actinomycetota bacterium
AACTTGTCATCTCGTGTATACATCGCTGCATATTGTCGACCAAGGCCTTCTGTGGCCGCTCCAGTCAAAGTTGCGATATCAATTAAATAATCCGGATCCAAATTAATATCGGCATAAGCTAAGCCATCGGCTAGGACTAAACGGCCTTCGGCATCGGTATCAATGACTTCTACAGTTGTTCCGCCATATTGTTTAATGACATCACTCGGGCGCTGAGCAGTGCCAGAGAACGCATTTTCTGCACACATCATTAGTGCAGTAACTCTCACATTAGGTTGTAGCTCTTCAAGGGCTGTCAGTGTTGCAAGAATCGCGGCCGCTCCCGCCATGTCTGATTTCATTGGAATCATCAAATCGTATGGTCGCTTGAGGGAGATACCACCGGTATCAAAAGTGATGCCCTTGCCGACTAAAACAACGTGCGGTAACGCCCCGTGGGCGCTCTTCTTATTCTTGGGAACATAAGAAACTTCGATAAAGCGAGGGCCTGGCTTTGGAGAAGAGTTACCTACCGCACGCAATCCACCAAACTCTTTAAGCTCTTTGCCTTTAAGGACATTTACTGTTAATCCATTGGTTTGTGCGAAGGCTTGCGCTTGCGTAGCCATCCATTCAGGAGTCTTAATATTAGAAGGCGTATGGACCAAATCGCGAGCGCGCGTAATCGCTTTCGCAAGAATAGAAGCAGCATTTACAATCTCCTTATCATCACTTGCCACAAGAAAGTTTGGAACACCGGCGGGCTTTCCGCTCTTTAAGCTCCAAAGATAAGCACCCATTGTAAGTGAAGTCGCATGTGCGGCGATATCAGGATTCTTAACCGCGCATGCCGAATAAACCGTCACATTCTTGCCACGAACTTTTCGAGCAATGGCAGTTGCTGCAATACGAAAGGATTGGGTGGATGCGTCTCCGATTGCAGTTAAGTAGATACGTTCTGTCGCACAATTTTCTGCACTTACCGGAATCTCAAATATTTCACCGGCTTTACCACTTGGTGAAAAGAATGAGAGTTCATCAACTAAATCAATATCAAAGCAGCTCTGGATATCGTTGATGATTGTTCCCGGCGCTTGAAAGCCAAAACTTCCAGCACCGTTACTAGCAAAAGCCACGGCAATAACATCGGCAGAAGTAGCTGCTGCGAGTTTTACAGGTGCGCTGGCAAGAGTGGAAGACATGCGTTAAAGGCTATCGCCTGAGGTGCCTTTACTTCTTAACGAGAGCGACCGCGGCATGAAGAGCGGCGCTGAGATTATTTGCTTCCTCTGGGTTGAGCTCAACTACTAGGCGCCCGCCGCCCTCGAGAGGGATTCGCATGACCAAAGATCGAGCCTCCTTGGTTACCTCCATTGGGCCATCGCCTGTGCGGGGTTTCATGGCTGCCATATGGAGACTCCTCTTAAGAATTTAGATGGGGAATGCAAGAGGAGAAGTATCTCGCACTAAGTCCATCTGTGGGAAATCGTGCCTACAGGCCTAAATGCGCGCTAAGTCGCGCCCTTCCTGAGGCGATTACCACCTCTACCGAGCGAACAGGTACTGAAAGGCTCTGGGCGATGTCGACCGGGGACATGGATCGCAGATAATGCATCGTCAAGATGAAGCGCTCCTCTTCTGGCAGGGCGGCGAGAACCTCTGCCAAAGTCGTGGGCTCACTCATGGGACTAAGGCTACCCGTCAAAGGTCAGGGGACGGCCCTATTTCGAACTCAGCGAAGTGAGCGCGCAAATCGGGCCAGAGAAATACGGACCCCAACGTATAGCCCCGGCACCATAAGGATAAAGAGGGCGCGTGGGGCTATGACTTCTTCCGACCAATCAAAACGAGTGCGCACTGCATCGATTGCTGTTAATTCAAATCGGCCTGTGCCCCTAATAACTCGGCCAGTATGAATAACATCGCAGATATGCGGGGGCTGCCAGTTGGTTACTTCCATGGTGTCTAAAATTCCGAATGATTTAATTCCGGTGAGCGCGCTTATTTGTGTTCCGACTCCGCTTTGAATTTTGGAAGTTACCCAGACTCTAGTTTGAAGCATCCAGTCACTTTGTTTTTCCCAATTTGCTAATTCTTCCCAAACCTTTTGTATTGGTGCTTCTATCTCAAGTGATATTGCTAAGTGATTACTCGTCATTTCTTACATGCCGCAAGCGCATCTTTAACTGTCGTTGTCCACGATATTAATTCACGCATTCCTGGTTTGATAAAATTCTCGGTCTCTAGGTGTGCTATTAACTCGTGCAGTGGCGAATAGATTCCAAAGGGATCAAGAATCACGATTGGCTTATTATGAAACTTTAAATAACGCCCTACCCAAATTTCAAAAAACTCTTCGAGGGTCCCGGCACCACCAGGCAAAGTTATGAATGCATCTGAAATATCTGTGATCATCGCTTTGCGCTCGCCCATCGTCTCTACAATATGAAGCTCGTCATTCTCATGATCGGCAAACTCAATATCAACCAGTGCCTGAGGAATCACACCCACGGTTCTCCCATTGGCTGCGCGTGCTCCACGCGATACCGCCCCCATCATGGAGATATGGCCGCCGCCAGTGACGAGCTCCCATGAACTCGACCCGATGCCTTCGCCAAGTTCATAGGCTAAATCAACATATTTTGGGTCAATGGTTGGAGATGAAGAACAAAATACCGCGATGCGCATGCCTGAAAGAATAGGGGTTAGGCTTAGGACATGACGACCATTGCATCTGGCCACGCGATAACAACAATGTCTAACGGCAAGCTGCTGGACGCTTGGTTTCCGTCGCCAGTGCTTTCATCGCTCAATCCCGAGATTGCACCAGAGTTGCGAGCACTTGTTGGCATTGATGAAGCTCGCGACATTAGCCGCGAAATCGCAAGCATTGAAATCGATATCTCACTGCCGCCAACCTCGGCCTTGGATGCATATCTGAGACTTCATCTCTTATCGCATCGCTTAGTAAAGCCTCATGGAGCAAATCTTGATGGGATCTTTGGTCTGCTTACCAATGTTGTTTGGACATCGGTCGGCCCGTGTGCAGTTGAAAATTTCGAGCTCACGCGTGCACGTCTGAAGGCAGCTCACGGCCATATAACTGTTTTCTCGATCGATAAGTTCCCGCGAATGGTGGATTATGTTGTTCCTAGTGGGGTGCGCATCGCTGATGCTGATCGCGTTCGCTTAGGTGCCCACCTTGCATCTGGAACAACGGTCATGCACGAAGGTTTTGTTAATTTTAACGCTGGAACTCTAGGTAGTTCCATGGTTGAAGGCCGCATCTCAGCCGGCGTTGTTGTTGGTGATGGCACCGATGTTGGTGGCGGCGCATCCATCATGGGAACGCTTAGCGGTGGCGGTAAAGAGGTTATTTCAATCGGAGAAAAAACTCTTTTGGGTGCTAACTCTGGTTGTGGTATTTCACTCGGCAGTAATTGCATTATTGAAGCAGGTGCCTACATCACCGCCGCTTCAAAAATTCGTTTGCCAGATGGAGAAATCGTAAAGGCTTCGGCGCTATCAGGTGCTAACGATCTTCTATTTCGCCGTAACTCCTTAGATGGAGCACTTGAAGTGGTAAGTCGAACTGGTTCATGGGGTGGACTTAATTCAATTCTGCACGCTAACTAAATCAAAATAGGCAGAAGGTATCTTGGTTCGACTTCTAAATGTCTCACCACGCAAAATCACGCTTACGCCGCCGCTTGAAGTCGCTTGAATTTGAGCGACGGTTCCGCTCTCATTTCTACTTAAAATCTCTAAAGTAATAACATCCGGCAAGAGAAAAGCGGCAGCAATAATGCTTTGCGGGACTTTGCGATCCCAACTGACAAAACGTGGATTCAACGTTAGATCTAGGGAGCCCGGATCTTCAACAATCTGTGTATAGCTGCGAGAACTGCCCCAAGCATTTAAAGCTAACTCACTCTTTCCTCCAGATGATGAGAAGAAATAGGCGGTAATTGGTATGCCGGCTTGGGTAATCGTTAATCCAGCTGTTCGAGTGATGGTCTCTTTCCAAATTGCACCGAATTTCTTTTCAATCTCCTTTGCATATCCCAAAAAGGTTTGATCAGATATTTCGCCATATAGATCGCAATCGCAGGCTTTTCGATAAATTCCCGCCTTGCTTAGCGCATATGTTCTTGAGGCGATTGCTTGAGCTTCGATCGCCGCAAGTGGCCAATAAGAAGGCATTTCACTCACTCCCCACAAATACTCATCGGCAAGGCGAACCGTGTTAGTAAGCTCAAGTCGGTAACCAGAGGCGCTCTTTACCGCCTTAACGTGAATCTGCCCATATCGATATTTCTGCGTTAGGCCGGTGTGAGCTACTGAAACAACGGTGTCAGGGCCTTCCAGATATCTAGTACCACTCCAGCGGATTGTAAAAACTCTACTTCTTGGGAGCAGCTGGGAGATTTTCCCAACGGTTATTCGAGGACTCACTGTTGAACCAATAATTGAAAATGATATGGAGTCAGCGATAGAAAATACAGATTCAGTACTTTGGCTATCAACTTCGCCCTGGCTAATTTGTAAGGGCGAGGTTTTTAAAGTCGTTGAAATCTTTGCCGAAGAGAGCAGGTGCCCGATATTTACTCGCAGAATCTTAGAGTCATCGAGTGTTTCAATTGCAACATCCTTATAGAAATACTTCAGAATTTGCTCTGACGTTTGACCAGACAAGGCCATGAATCGTGCACCCATCTGCGAAAGTCCGACACCATGACCGTAACCTGATCCATGGAATGAGAATTCGGTGGGGGTATCTAGGGCAGATGCTGGTGTCGTAAGAGACGAAAGAAATAAAAGTAATGCGAAAAACTTTCTAGACATCCTCATCGATGGCTGCGCTCTTTCCGACCTGCAAAAACTCTTGGTAGGCACTAATCGTGGCATGTGGTTCGCCTCGTTGAACTAATCTGCCTTTATGCAGCCATGCAACGTCATTACAGACTTCGCGCAGCGTTGCCATCGCATGGCTGACAAGAATCAGTGCTCGGTCATCACTTCGCAACTCTTTGATGCGATTGAGTGATTTCTCCTTAAATTTGGCATCCCCCGTGCTCAGCGCCTCATCAACAATTAATATATCCGGGCGTACGGTTGCCGCTACTGAAAAGGCAAGACGAGAGAACATGCCGGATGAGTATGTTCGCATTGGTGCATCGATGGCATCTCCAAGTTCGGAGAAGTCTGCAATCTCTTGAAAGTGGCTCTCTATTTCATCGCGTGACATTCCCGCGGCCAGCCCACCTAGAAATACATTGTCGCGACCGGACATTGATGGATTAAAGCCAACTCCTAATGCTAATAACGTGCTGACGCTGCCAAAGACTTCGACGCGACCTTGTGATGGTGGAATGATTCCAGCAATCACGCGCATCATTGAGGATTTACCTGCGCCATTTGTTCCGATGACGCCTAAGACATGACCGTATTCAACATCTAGATCGACATTATCGAGAGCGCGGATCACTCTTGTCTGTTTTGTTCCACGTCCTAAAGATTTAGCTCGAGCTTTTAATGTTGGCCTGCGATCGATTGCAGTTGTATATGTAAGACCTAGACCGCGAACTGAAACTGCGATCTCATTGGTCTTGTGAGGGTTAGAGACGGACGGCAAATTCACGCTCCCTTGATAGGAAGAAGTAAGTTCCAATTAATAGAATCCCAACTGCCCATGCCAAAGCCGCTAACATGCTTGAGGTATGCGGAGCTTCTCCATGCACAATGGCTCGGGACCAACTATCAAGTAGTGGAAAGAGTGGGTTAACAACCTCTATCGCCAATAACTGTGGCTTGAGTGCTGATGCTTCGTAGAGAATCGGTGAGAGATATAAAAGTGTGCGCGTTAAATATGGGAGAAAACTAGAAATATCCCGGAAGTAGACATTGATGCATGAAATTGTAATCGCCAATCCAAGAGCCAATAACATTCCAATGAGCAGAACTGGAAAGGCCCAGAGCATTTGCCAGGAAAAAGGCAGGCCAACAAGAGTGCGAATGACGATAAAGATAAAGAGCGTTGGGAGAAATTTAAATATTGCGATAACAACTGCAGATATTGGCAGCATGATCCTTGGAAAGGCCGTATTTAGAATGAGTCGTTGGCCCGCGGTGATTGATTTAACGCCGCCTGTAAGAGAGTTGGCTACAAGGTAAAAAAGAAATAGCGTGGCAGTCAAATGGGCATAGCGAATGCTGTCTGATGAGCCCCCGATAATGACAATCAACAGAAAATACACAGCTGAGAGAAGAAGTGGGTTCAATACCAACCACAGCTGACCAAAGACTGAGTCAAAGTGTTGCTCGCGAAGTTCTGAGCGTGAATACTCAGAGATAAAGGTGCGGCGAGACCAGAGCGATTTCCAGTAGCGAGTTAATGGTGGCAGACCCGCCTTAAATGGCTCGTAAACCTGCAACGGTGCGCTCATGGTCGCAAGGCTACCTTACGGTGCAAGCGACTTGGGCGAGGTAAGGAAGCCCGTCCCCCAGCTCATATGCATCGTCAGAAGAATCAGCGGTAGGCACACTACTTCCCCTAAAGATTTACCTATTACATACGATGCCAAAAGAATAAACATCCCGTAGACGAGGGCCGGTAAAAGAAAGATAGTCGATATCGCAATTCCGAGAATTATCGAAATTAATGTCACGAATACAGTAAAAGGTGGAGCGAGGTAGCGATAGTTAATCGTTCCTTCATGGCGACGTGAAACTACTCGACGCCAGCGCCCATACTCAAAGTACTGGCGCGCAAGAGCACTCACGCTTGCGCGCGGACGGTATGTAACAACCAACCGTGGATCAAAATAGACAACACCTCCGGCTGCACGCAAACGAAAATTTAACTCCCAATCCTGTGCGCGAGTGAAGCGCTCATCAAAACCACCAACTGCAAGTAGAGCCTCTTTTCTAAAAGCGCCTAAATAAACGGTGTCGACAGAGGCAGCTAAACCTCCAGTGTGAAAGCGCGATGCACCAACTCCAAGCGGACTTCGCATCGCTCGTGCGACTGAGCGCTCAAATAAACTCTTACCCGATGCAGCCATGACTCCGCCGACATTTACCGCACCACTTTGTGTGAGGATTTCAAGTACAAGTGATAAGTAATTCTGAGGAATCTCTGAGTGGCCATCCACGCGCACAATAATTGAATACTGTGATTTTTTGATTGCAAGATTAAGTCCCGCAGCCGTGCGTCCAGATGGATTCGGAACGATGACGACACGCGTATCTGCCTGAGCCAGCGCCTGGGCAATCTCCTCGGTCCCATCATGTGAGGGGCCGATCGCCAGAACAACTTCGAGTGAGCCGTGAAAATCCTGGGACAAAATCGCATTCACAGCATCGGCCAAATGAAGCGCCTCATCACGCACAGGAAGGATTACAGAGATTTCACGCCTCGGTGAGCCATATAACTCGTTTGCTGATGTCGTCATAACCCCACCACCGTATCGCTGAAGTAGTCTTCGCCTGTGAAAGCGACGCGACCAATTCGAATTATTACCTCACTCTCGGTCGCCATCGTCGCCATTTCAGCTATCGCATGGCTTGGCCTGGGTCAGGTCAGCGGCGCAATTAACCGAATCGATGCCTTTAGCAATCTTGGCAAGCGCCCAGATAAACCTTCCACCGCACTTAATTATTTACTAGTTGGCTCTGATACCCGCGAAGGCCTGACAAAAGAACAATCAAAACTCTTACGCGTTGGAACAACGAAATCGGCGGCCGGAGCACGTTCAGACACCATGCTTCTAGTGCACATAAGTAAGTCCCGCGACAAGGCTACGATTATTTCTATTCCGCGTGACTCCTTAGTCACTATCCCAGAACATCAATCCTCCTTATATAAAGACAGAACTGTTGGTGCGGCAAAAGGAAAGATTAATGCCGCATTTGCCTGGGGTGGTGCGCCGCTTTTAATTCAGACAATCGAAAATGAAACCGGCGTACGAATTGATCACTATATCGAAATTGGTTTTGCTGGCTTTGCCGGGATGGTTGATTCACTCGGTGGAATCGAAGTTTGTTCGAAGAGAGATATCAATGATCCAAATAGCCACTTGGTAATGAGTGCAGGTGTTCATACTTTGGATGGGATTGAAGCTCTCAAGTATGTTCGAACGCGTGATTTTGATGGCATGGGAGATTTGGGCCGCATGCAGCGTCAACAACAGTTCATGAGTGCGGTGCTAAGAAAAGTTACCAGCACTGGCGTACTGCTCAATCCAGTTAAATTAATTAGTTTTTTTAATGCCGCAATCGCAACTGTTAAAACCGATTCACAACTAAATAGCAGTGATTTACTAACCTTAGCTAAGCAGTTGAAAAATCTATCGGCCAGCAAGGTTCGTACACTCACAATTCCTCTTGGCAATGCAAATGCCCGCGTTGCAGGACTTGGCTCTGTTGTTACCTGGGATAAGGTTTTGGCCCCTGATCTCTTTAATCGCCTGCGCCAAGATTTACCTCTAATCGATGAGGTCACACCTTCACCTTCGGCATCATCAAGTGCCAGTCCAACCCCGACGATGGTGGATAAGTTTAAGACTCGTACCGCCGATGAAAATCCTTGCGGAGCGCTGAAGTAAACTCATGGCCATGAACTCAAAACTCTCAGTTATTGGCTGCGGATACCTAGGCGCAACACATGCAGCCTGCATGTCTTCCCTTGGTTTTACAGTCATTGGAGTGGATACAGATCCCGCTAAGGTCGAAATGCTCTCCCGAGGAGAGCTGCCTTTTTATGAACCAGGTCTCGATACATTATTGGCCCAGGAGATAAAGAGTGGACGCTTAACTTTTACAACTGATTTCTCTGCAGTTGCCGATGCCGACATTCACTTTGTCTGCGTAGGTACACCACAGGTTAAAGATGGGCTAGCTGCAGATCTCACATACGTTAAGTCGGCTGTAAGTGAAATTGCACCTTTCTTGAAAGAGGGGGCATTAGTAGTTGGAAAGTCAACGGTCCCAGTTGGCACCGCGCAATCCCTACGCGATCAACTTGCGCAATCGGCCCCGCAGGCCGATCTTGCTTGGAACCCAGAGTTCCTACGAGAAGGATTTGCAGTTGAGGATACGTTGACGCCCAATCGTCTCGTTGTCGGAGTCGCAAACGATCGCGCAGAGGCGATATTAAAAGATGTCTATGCTCCAATTCTCGCCCTTGGAACTCCTTGGATTCGAGCCGATCTGCCAACTGCCGAACTCGTTAAAGTTGCCGCTAACTCTTTCCTTGCAACGAAGATTTCTTTTATTAATGCAATGGCTGAAGTATGTGAGGCTGCTGGTGGAGATGTCACAGTTCTTGCAAAGGCAATCGGATACGACCCACGAATCGGTAGCCGTTTTCTGCAAGCAGGAATTGGTTTTGGTGGCGGGTGCTTGCCTAAAGATATTCGTGCATTTATGGCACGCGCAGAAGAGCTAGGCGCTAAGCAGGCACTTGAGTTTTTACGTGAAATCGATGCAATCAATCTACGTGCTCGCCAGCGTGTAATCGATGTCGTCCGAAGTGATCTTTCAGAGGATTTGACTCAGTATAAAATTGCAGTCCTTGGTGCAACATTTAAGCCAGATAGCGATGACGTGCGCGACTCCCCTGCATTAGATATCGCTGTGCAGCTTCATGCCGCTGGCGCAAAGGTATTTGTACACGATCCCAAAGGTATCGAGCCTGCCCGCAAGCGTTTTCCTAATCTGAACTTTGCCGAATCTGTCACAGATTGCGTTAAAGAGGCGGATTTAATTCTTCATTTGACTGAGTGGAAAGAGTATCGAGCCTTAGATCCTGCGGTTATCGGAGCCCTCGTTAAAAATAAAATGATTATTGATGGACGCAACGCCCTTGATCGAGATTTATGGCGCAGTGCAGGTTGGAAGTTTCATGCATTAGGGCGCACTGATTAAAGAGAGTGAAGCAATCGATGCCCTCCTGGCCTTGAAGGTGTGGGCCATCGTTGGACTGGGTAATAATCCTGATCGCGCAGCCTTTGGAGTAGCAAAGTTATTACAGGACAAGGGCCATCAAATAATTCCTGTATACCCACGCGCCGAAGAAGTGCATGGGCAGATGGGTTACAAAACCTTAAGTGAAATACCAATCAAAGTCGATGTTGTTGACTGCTTTGTAAACTCATCCTTAGTGGGAAAAGTTGTCGATGAAGCGATCGCAATTGGGGCTAAAGCGGTGTGGCTTCAGTTAGATGTAATCGATGAGGCGGCAGTAGCTAGAGCTCAAGCGGCAGGACTAATAACTGTAATGAATCGCTGTCCTGCGATTGAATATCGATCTCGTTAATTAAAAACCGGTCTTTTGATTTCGGCGAGAATTTAAGTTAGCGCCCTTGGCTTTAGCCTCTTCATTAATCTCTTGTAAGCCCTGACTTACTTTGGCAGATATCGAAGCATCGGAAACTCCCAATATACGTGCGGCAAGAAGTGCTGCATTCTTAGCATTTCCTACTCCGACGGTTGCAACTGGAACTCCTGCTGGCATCTGCACGATTGAAAGCAGGGAGTCCATTCCATCTAGATTTTTAAGCGCGATCGGAACTCCAATAACTGGCAAAGTTGTAAGCGATGCAACCATGCCCGGCAAGTGAGCTGCACCACCAGCACCGGCAATAATAACTTTATAACCTTTACTTGCAGCGTTCTGTGCAAACTCGACCATTTCAAGTGGCATGCGGTGGGCAGATACAACATCGGTATCGTATGAAATCCCAAGGTGATCTAGAAGCTTTGCCGCATCTTCCATAATCGGCCAATCAGAGTCTGATCCCATGATTATCGCAACATCACTCATCTACTTCTCCGCTCATGTAATCAAGGGCATGCTGTACTTCGTGGGTTAATTCTACGACTTCATTGCCTAAAATAGTTACATGGCCAATCTTGCGACCCGGGAGTACATCTTTCTTATAGTGATGAAACTTCAAGGCTGGATTACGCGCCATTAAGTGCAGGTAAGGTCGATACATATCTGTCTTGCTCGATCCAAGGATATTCCCCATTACTGCAACGGGCGCCGTCATTGATGGATCACCTAGCGGTAAATCTAGAACTGCGCGTAGATGTTGCTCGAACTGCGAGGTCACTGCACCCTCGATAGTCCAATGGCCCGAGTTATGGGGACGCATTGCAAGTTCATTAATGAAAAGTTCGTCGCCTTTAACAAAAATCTCAACTGCCATTACTCCAACGGTTCCGATTTCTTGTGCAATATCCAACGCTAACTTCTGGGCTTTAGCGCTTAGCTCAGGAGTTATTTGAGGAGCGGGCGTAAGCGTCATTGTGCAGATCCCATCGACTTGAACTGTCTGTGTGGGCGCCCATGTGCTGGCCTGTCCATGTGGAGAACGGGCAACCATAACCGCGATTTCATAATCAAATTCAATGAGCTCTTCAATTAGAACTTTTCCTACCTGTGCAATTAAATCCCTTAACTCTTTCTCTGATTCAACTCTCCAGACGCCACGACCGTCATATCCGCCGGATATCGTCTTGGCTATCAATGGATACTCGCTGACGCCTTCAGCGCTGGATACGACCTCAGATTTCGGCGAAGGAAAACTACTTAAGCGCTGGCGCATCGCCGCCTTATCTTGTGAATAAAGAAATGCGTTCGAACCGGGTCTTACAACTACGCCAGCGGCTTCTACTGCTTTTATAACACTTAAGGGAATGAGCTCATGTTCAAAAGTTATGACATCGCACTTTTTGGCAAACTCAAGAACAGTTTCTACATCTGTGTAATCGCCAACAATATGGTTGGCGATTTGGGCACCGCTATCGCTTGAATCCTTGGCCAAGAGAAGAAGATTAATTCCGAGGGCGGCAGCAGATGAAACACTCATTCGTGCGAGTTGGCCCGCACCTATGATGCCAATGGTAGGGAAAGTCTCGCTCACTGGATTATCGTAGATGAACTATGTCAGCGGCTTGCACATGAGCTCCAGAATCTAAAACTAACTCGCCCCTAGGGCTTATCGCCACCGCGAGCGCGCTTTCTATACGGCCATCTGGATATTCAACGCGAACTTTGCTTCCAACCGTTGCACTTAAAGTTAGGTATATATCTTCGATTTCATTCTCGCCCTGATCCCAAGGAGTGAAGTTTACTTCAAAGGTATTGAGAAGATCGGCCAGCAATTGATTACGCGTTAGATTTTCTGCGCCCTCAATTGAAAGCGAAGTAGCTGTTGGAACAGGAAGCTCCGAGAGCCCCATGGCAACGTTTATTCCGATTCCAATGACAACTCCATCGCCTACAACCTCAGCGATGAGCCCCGATACTTTCTTATCCATTATTAAAATATCGTTGGGCCATTTCACACGGGCACCGTATTTAGAAAGCGTTTGGGCAACACTCACTCCAGCAATAAGAGAAAGCCATCCCCAATCTTCGCGATTTCTCATCGGTTGGATATAGAAAGAGAATAAGAGTGCAGTGGATTGCGGAGCATCGAAGCTGCGACTTAATCGCCCTCGGCCCGCACTTTGAAACTCTGCAGCAATAACGTCTCCTGCTAGGGCTTTTCCATTTTGCACCAGTGCCACTACATCGCTTTGTGTCGATGCCGTGAGTTCAACCACGCTTACTCGCCAGTACTGCGTCACGGCGGCATTGATTATTGAACTATCAAGGGGCGTACTTAGCATTTCTATCTCCACGCCTAGTACCGTAGGGGTATGAGCCGTGATCTGCATACAACCGCCGGAAAAATCGAAGATCTACGGGCACGTGTCGAAGAGGCCGTGCATGCTGGATCGGCACGCGCAGTAGAAAAGCAACATGCCAAGGGCAAGAACACTGCCCGCGAGCGCATTGAGATGCTTGTCGATCAAGATTCATTCACAGAGATCGATGAGTTCGCACGTCACAGATCAACGCAGTTCGGCATGGACAAGAACCGTCCATACGGTGATGGCGTTGTCATTGGTACCGGCACTGTAGATGGCCGACCCATCGCTTTGTACTCGCAGGACTTCACCATTATGGGAGGCTCCCTTGGAGAGGTTCATGCTGACAAAATCGTAAAAATTGCAGCCTTTGCATTAAAGAGTGGAATTCCCCTCATTGGAATCAACGATTCAGGTGGTGCACGAATTCAAGAGGGCGTTGCCTCTCTATCTGGCTACGGCAAAATTTTTCGCCTCAATACGCGCTCCTCAGGTGTCATTCCGCAGATTTCATTAATTCTTGGCCCTTGCGCAGGCGGCTCGGCATACTCGCCAGCTCTGACTGACTTCACCGTTATGGTCAATGAGACATCTCATATGTTTATTACTGGGCCAGATGTTATTAAAACCGTTACTGGCGAAGAAGTAGATATGGAAGAGCTCGGTGGCGCTCGAACACACAACACCAAGACCGGTAACTCACATTATTTAGCCGAGAACGAGGCCGATGCGATCGATTATGTGAAGGCGCTGCTTTCCTATCTTCCATCAAACAATATGGATAGTGCACCACATCTTCCACCAACTCAATCCTTAGATAAAACAGCATCAGATTTCGCGCTTGATACTTTAATTCCGGATAATACAAATCAGCCCTACGACATGAAGGTTCTCATTCAAGCCTTAGTTGATGAGGCCGAGTTCCTAGAAGTTCATGCCTTGTATGCACCAAATATCATCGTCGGTTTTGCACGAATTGAAGGTGAGTCGATTGGAATTATCGCTAACCAGCCTTCACAGTTAGCTGGCACACTCGATATCAATTCAAGTGAAAAAGCCGCTCGCTTCCTCCGTTTTTGCGATGCCTTTAATATTCCAATTCTTACCTTGGTTGACGTACCTGGATTTCTACCCGGAACAGAGCAAGAGTGGGATGGAATCATTCGTCGCGGAGCCAAACTTCTCTATGCCTATGCTGAAGCATCTGTGCCACTTGTAACCCTGATTACTCGCAAGGCTTACGGTGGCGCATTTATCGTTATGGGTTCAAAGTATTTAGGAAGTGACATTAATTTTGCTTGGCCGAGTGCAGAGATTGCCGTCATGGGCGCACAAGGAGCAGTAAATATTCTCTACCGTAAAGAGCTTGCAGCTTCGAAAGATCCCGTTGGAAAGCGTGCCGAATTAATCAATGAGTACAATGATTCATTAGCAAATCCATACCTAGCGGCAGAGCGCGGAACAATCGATACGGTTATTGAGCCAAATCAATCGCGTGCATATATAACAAAGGCATTTAGGACTTTAAAAACTAAGCGCGATACCTTGCCTGCGCGCAAACATGGAAATATCCCGCTGTAATGGATTACTCAATCGTAAAGGGTGAACCGACTGCCGAAGAGCTAACTGCAATCGCTTACGCAATGTCCTCGCATAAGCGTGAAGAGTTAGTCCCCGTGATCCGTAAAAGCGCCTTTGGGCGGCCACAACTTCGCAAACCGCTTCATAATCATTTTCGCTTCGGCCGAACGAACTAAAACTTAAATGCCAAAGATCATCCTTGCTTCCGCGTCCACTTCGCGCCGCCGCCTTCTCGAATCTGCTGGCCTTCAACCAATCATTATGGTCAGTCACGTCGATGAAGAGACCGAGTTTTTCAATTCGCTATCTCCTTCAGACATGGTGATTGCCCTTGCAATTACTAAGGCTCATACGATTGCAGAGACGATAGATTTTCCGGCGATTGTTATTGGGTGTGATTCAACATTTGAATTTGATGGTCAATCCCTAGGAAAACCAGGCACTCCAGAGATTGCACGTGAACGGGCAAAGCGTGTCCAAGGAAATTCAGGTCTCTTGCACACAGGCCATTGCATTATTGATACAACAAAAGATCGTGAAATCTCTAGCATTGTCACGACTAAGGTCGTTTTTGATCAGATGAGCGATGATGAAATCAATGACTACGTTGCCAGCGGTGAACCCCTGCATGTAGCAGGTGGTTTTACTCTCGATGGCTTTAGCTCTCCATTTATCCCATCAATTGAGGGTGATTACACAAATGTTGTCGGTATTTCGATGCCATTTGTGCGAAAGGCCTTCGCACAACTTGGTTATTCATGGCCAGAGGTTAAGGTGATGCAATGAAGCGCGTATTAGTAGCCAACCGCGGTGAAATCGCAGTCCGTGTAATACGAGCATGTAAAGATCATGGATTAGAGAGCGTTGCCGTTTACTCTGATGAAGACCGAACAGCGATTCACACCGGCATGGCAGATGCTGCCTATTCACTGGCCGGCACAACCGCTACGCAAACATATTTGAATATAGAAAAACTAATCGCAGTTGCAGTTGAATCTGGAGCCGATGCGGTTCACCCGGGTTATGGATTTTTATCTGAAAATGCACACTTCGCACAAGCGGTAATAGATGCTGGACTTGTTTGGATTGGGCCACCGCCAGCTGCAATCCGTGCCTTGGGCGATAAAGTCTCAGCGCGCAAAATCGCAGCAAAGGCCGGAGCTCCTCTAGTTGCTGGTACAAAAGATCCTGTTGAAGGCCACGAAGAAGTTACCGCCTTTGCTAAAGAACATGGGCTGCCTGTTGCGATTAAAGCCGCTCATGGCGGCGGCGGACGTGGATTAAAAGTTGCACGCACAATGGAGGAGATCCCAGAGTTATTTGACTCCGCCGTCCGTGAGGCGATTAGCGGTTTTGGACGAGGTGAATGTTTTGTTGAGCGCTATTTAGATAAGCCCCGTCACGTTGAAACTCAAGTTCTTGTTGATAAACATGGTCATGCGGTTGTGGTCAGTACGCGTGATTGTTCGCTACAGCGTCGCCATCAAAAACTAGTTGAAGAGGCACCTGCCCCATTTCTAACCGATGAACAAAATAAAGAGCTATATCGCTCTAGCAAAGCAATCATGATTGAGGCTGGCTACATCGGCGCCGGTACCTGCGAATTCTTAGTTGGCCTAGATGGCACCATTTCATTCCTAGAAGTAAATACACGTTTGCAAGTTGAGCACCCAGTGAGTGAAGAGATTACCGGCATTGATTTAGTGCGCGAGCAGTTCCGAATCGCAATGGGTGAATCACTCGGATTTGATGATCCGATAATCCGAGGTCACTCAATTGAGTTTCGAATCAATGGTGAAGATCCTGGTCGATCATTCTTGCCAGCCCCTGGGCGTATTACCAAATGGGCAACTCCCAATGGTCCGGGTGTTCGTGTGGATGCCGGTTTTAAGAGCGGTGACACTATCGGTGGAAACTTTGACTCTCTGCTTGCCAAGTTAATCGTTACAGGGGCAACTCGAAAGCAAGCAATTGAGCGAGCACGCAGGGCTCTGGCAGAGTTCACAATCGATGGTTTGGCAACGGCCCTGCCTTTCCACCGCGCAATAGTTGAGGATCCGGCATTTACCGAAAATTTCAAGGTTTACACAAGCTATATTGAAAATGAGTTTGTAAATGAAATCCCCGCCTTCACTGCAACTGTTGAGCCACTACAAACCCATATGGCCCCTGAGCATTTGGTGACTGAGGTGAATGGAAAACGCTTTGAGATTCTTGTACACGCGCCTAAGCCTGTTGTTAAGCGACATCGCGCTAAGGCCGGTATGTCAGGCGGCTCAGGCGGCTCAGGACTTACAAGTCCGATGCAGGGCACAGTTGTAAAGATTGCCGTTGAAGTTGGTGCTCTCGTTGAGGTTGGCGATTTGATCA
>CANIBB010000007.1:0-16401 GCA_947465575.1 Actinomycetota bacterium
GTTTTAACTGAGAAAGATAACTAAGCCTTAACACCTTAGAAAACTATTCTTATGTCGGAGCCCACTCTCTACCCAGAGAGTGGGTTTCTTCGTTTACGGATTGATTTAGCCTATGACGGAACGAATTATTCTGGTTGGGCTAAACAGCCCGATCAACGAACAATTCAAGAAGAGATTGAAAAAGCGATTTCGACAATAACCCAAACTCAGGTTGAAACCATCGTTGCCGGCCGAACCGATGCTGGGGTACATGCAACTGGACAGGTGATTCACTTCGATGTGCCAGAGGCAATTGAGTTTGGGGATTTGGCCTTTAAATTAAACTGCATGCTTGATCAAGATATTCGAATTCTTAAAGTTACAACGATGACTACTGGCTTTCATGCCAGATTTTCTGCAACCAGAAGAAACTACACGTACAAAATCTTAGATGCTAACAAAATTGTGACCCCATTGCGTCGCCTGGATGTTGCGCCTTGGTATCGCGAATTAGATATCGATGCACTTAATAAGGCAAGTGTGCTTCTCTTGGGAACCCATGATTTCGCCGCCTTCTGTAGGTTTCGTGAAGGTGCCACAACGGTACGAACTCTGATGCATTTTGAGTGGGTTCGGGACGATGAGGGCTATTTAATCGCTGAAATTGCAGCCGATGCATTTTGCTATTCAATGGTGCGCAACTTAGTTGGCGCAGTTGTCTGCGTTGCTGAAGGCCGCAATAGCTATGAGTGGCTCACTGCGATGCTAGCTAACAAGGAGCGCGTTCCTGACTCCTTAGTCTTTGTTGCCAAAGGGCTGACGCTTCGCAATGTGGAATATTCTTCAGAGGCGACGAGTAAGTAAATGGGACATATCGATGTTAGCGGCGTGGATTACATGCTCTCTGATGGGCGAGCACTTTTAAGCGATGTTAGTTTCCGCGTTGGCGATGGAGCAAAGGTTGCACTCATTGGTGCAAATGGTTCAGGTAAAACAACTCTATTTCGGATGATTAGTGGAGATCTACAACCCGATTCTGGGCAGGTCTCTATTTCAGGCGGTCTGGGCGTTATGCGCCAGTTCATTGGTTCGGTCCGCGATAACACGACGGTTCATCAAATGCTTTTATCTGTGGCACCAAAGAGAATTCGTGATGCTGCAGAAAATGTTGAAAAAACTGAAATTGCAATGCATGAAAAAGATACTGAAAAAGCCCAGATGGCCTACGCACAAGCAATTATTGAGTGGGGCGATGTCGGCGGATATGAGTACGAAGTGATCTGGGATGTATGTTGCACGGCGGCGCTAGGAAAATCATTTGATGCAGTTGCCAAGCGTGAAGTTAATACGCTGTCCGGAGGAGAGCAAAAGAAATTAGTTCTCACCGCGCTTCTTGAAGGCCCTGATGAGACCCTACTTCTTGATGAACCTGATAACTATCTGGACGTTCCATCAAAGCGCTGGTTAGAAGAGGTTATTACGTCGACAAAAAAGACCGTATTCTTTATCAGTCACGATCGCGAACTCCTTGAAAATACAGTAAATCGCATAGTAACTCTCGAGCAAGGCGCTACTGGAAATACAACATGGGTGCATGGTGGAAAGTTTTCAACGTGGCACGATGCACGCAAAGCTAGAAATGCCCGCTTTGCAGAAGTGCTCCTTCGATGGGAACAAGAACATCAACGGTTAAAGGATTTAGTTCGCACTCTTCAGGTCCAAGCTGCGATTAGCCCCGATATGGCAAATAAATACCATGCGATGCAGACACGACTTCGAAAGTTTCAAGAAGTTGGACCACCGCAAGCGCCACCAATCGAACAAGACGTTCAAGTAGGGTTACGTGGAGGGCGCACGGGTTTGCGTGCATTAACCTTTGAAAACCTGACTCTTGAAGGATTAACTCAAGAGTTTAACTTCGAAGTTTTCTTTGGTGATCGCATCGCAGTTCTCGGCAAAAACGGCACCGGAAAATCTCACTTCTTACGTTTAATTTCAGGGGATTCAACCGTCAAATACTCGGGCAATTATAAAATTGGTGCCCGAGTTGAGATCGGCTACTTCGCCCAAACCCATTCACATCCAGAGTTTGAATCGCAGAGTTTGCTGGAAATTCTTTGGCAGATGTACTCACTGCAGTTAGGTCCGGCCAAGAGTGCACTGCGCAAATATGAGATAGATCAGCAGGCCGAGCAACGCTTTGCATCCCTTTCCGGAGGACAGCAGGCGCGCTTCCAAGTTTTACTACTCGAACTCTCTGGCTCAACGTTACTGCTACTCGATGAGCCGACCGACAACTTAGATCTTGCCAGTGCTGAAAGCCTAGAAACAGCCCTGGAACGTTATGAAGGAACGGTGATAACCGTGACCCATGACCGCTGGTTCACTCGCGGCTTTACTCGCTTCTTAGTCTTTGGCAAAGATGGCCAGGTCTTTGAGAGCCCAGAACCAATTTTTGAGCACTAAGTTACTTATTGTGGAATAGCTCTTTACTTTCAACTGGGCGATGTGTATTTTCAATTTACTATGAAATATTTTGATATCAGCGGCCCCGTCAGACCAGGGATTTGGCATTACGGTGCCCCATATTTTCCTTTTAAAATTGATTCTTTAGGTACACCAGATTGGATGGATTTTCCTGTTTATGCCGAATCAATCTCGATGCCAATGCAGACTGGAACATATATTGAAACTGCTGGCCATGTTTATCCCAATCAAATAACAACGGCACAAATTCCTCTAGAGCGAACTATCCTTCTGCCAAGTTTTTGCCTTCAGATGCCATCAAGTGGAGGGAGCGAAATTACTAAGGCGATGATTCTCGATGCGCTCACAAGAATTGGCAGCCCATCCCTTGCTGGAAAGGGTCTAGTTATTTCGACTGGATGGTTCAAGCACTGGTTTGATACAGATTATTTGTCGGATGGACCATTCTTTTCTGCAGATGTGATGGAGTTTATGGTGGAGTCGAAGGTGAGTCTGTTGGGCTCTGATATGCCATGTTGGGACAGCCCGACTCATCCAACAGGACATCTCTTGACCTACTTTAAGAGTGACGGGCTGATGCTGGCTCCTCTTTATGACACAGATCGCCTCAGCGAAGGCGCCGGGCAACTTATTGCCATCCCTCTGCCTATTGAAAACACCTCTGCATCACCCGTTCGGGCAGTCTGGGTTGCATGATCTGAGGCTACAAATGGGCGGTTTTGACCCATCTCCCTCGTACAGGTACCCTTACTCCTCTGCGCTCCTTAAGGGCGCTTGAAGAAAAAACTCGAAATAGAAGGTAGGCAAGAGCGTGCGTACATATAGTCCAAAAGCAGGTGACGCGGTCCGTGAGTGGCATGTCATCGATGCGCAAGATGTGGTCTTAGGCCGCCTTGCAACACATGCCGCCGTTCTACTTCGCGGAAAGCATAAGACAACATTTGCTCCACACATGGACATGGGCGACTTCGTCATCATCATCAACGCTGAAAAAATCGCGTTGTCAGGTAACAAGACAAAGCTTAAGTGGTCACACCATCACTCTGGTTTCCCTGGCGGTTTAACATCAATCGTTTACGGCGAAATGCTTGAGAAGTTCCCAACTCGCGCCGTTGAAAAGGCGATCAAAGGAATGATTCCTAAGAACCGCCTAGGTCGCGATATTGCATCAAAGCTAAAGGTTTATGCCGGTCCAAATCACCCGCACGCTGCACAAGCTCCAAAACCATATGTATTCGAACAAGTTTCACAAATAGTGAAGTAAGGGATGACAATGTCAGAGAACACAACTTTTAACGATCTCGATGAGAACGAAGTTCCTACTTCATACACATCATCAACTCCAGCGGCAGCGACTAACCGCCCAGCAATTAAGGCTCCAGGTGGCGGAACAGGTCGTCGCAAGGAAGCTGTTGCCCGTGTTCGCTTAACTCCAGGAACCGGAAAGTGGATCATTAACGGTAAGGCACTTGAGAATTACTTCCCTAACAAAGTTCACCAGCAATCAGTCTCAGAGCCATTTCGCACCGTAGGCGCTGAAAACCAATACGACGTTTTTGCTCGTATCAATGGTGGCGGAGTATCTGGTCAAGCAGGCGCACTTCGTCTTGGTGTTGCCCGTTCACTTAATCAGATTGATGAAGAAGCAAACCGTCCAGCACTTAAGAAGGCTGGATTTCTATCGCGTGATGCACGTGTTATCGAGCGCAAGAAGTACGGCCTAAAGAAGGCCCGTAAGCGTTCTCAATACAGCAAGCGATAATTTACATTTAAGCAAAGGAGTCCCAGTGGCACTCTTTGGTACCGATGGAATCCGTGGCTTAGCCAACGTCGAACTCACTGCAGAAATCGCACTTGATGTCTCCGTCGCGGCTGCACACATTTTGGTTGAAAGCTCCTCTAATAGAGATCATCGGCCAACGGCAATAGTTGGTCAAGACTCACGCGCATCAGGAGAATTCCTAGAAGCGGCCGTTGTAGCAGGTTTAACCAGCGCTGGAATTAACGTCTATCGAGTTGGTGTTTTACCAACTCCTGCGATCGCACATTTAGTTGCCGAATCACATGCAGACCTTGGCGTCATGATTAGTGCATCCCATAATCCAATGCCAGATAATGGGATCAAGCTTTTTGCTCGCGGCGGCGGCAAGTTAGATGATGCAATCGAAGCACGTATCGAAGCACGCATGGGCGAAGACTGGAAACGTCCAACGGGCCGTGGAGTTGGCCGAGCGATTATTGATGACACTGCCACAGAGCGCTACTTAACTCATTTGTTAGCTTCAGTTCGAACCCCACTTAAAGGTTTAAAAATCGTCGTTGACTGCGCCAATGGCGCATCATCCTTTGTTGCACCGCAGGCATACACCCGCGCCGGCGCTGAAGTAATCGCAATTTTTAACAGTCCCGATGGCTGGAATATAAATGAAGAGTGCGGCTCCACGCATCTTCATCAGCTTCGTGCCGCGGTGATTAGAGAGGGTGCCGATGTTGGAATTGCCCATGATGGCGATGCCGATAGGTGCTTGGCGATAGATGCCGCTGGAAATGAAATCGATGGCGACCATATTCTGGCCATATTGGCCCGCGGCTTTAAAGCTCAAGGTAAGTTAAAAGGAAACACCGTCGTTGGAACCGTGATGAGTAATTTAGGTTTCATGCATGCCATGAAGGAATCTGGAATTGAAGTTGTAACCACGCCGGTCGGCGATCGCTATGTGTTAGAAAATATGATTTCAAATGACTATTCACTGGGCGGCGAGCAGTCAGGTCACGTGATTATGCGAGATCTTGCCAATACTGGAGATGGAATTTTAACTGCTCTGCAACTTCTACAAGAGGTCGTGCGCACCGGAAAGAGTTTGCAGGAGCTAGCCGCGGCAATGGTTCGTTTTCCGCAGGTTCTCATCAATGTCAAAGATGTTAAGAAAGAAAGACTTAACGAATCCGCCACAATCTCATCTGCAGTACAAGCAGCAAATGATCGATTGGGAGATAGCGGACGAGTACTCCTCCGAGCCTCCGGTACCGAGGCGCTTATAAGAGTGATGGTTGAAGCGGCCAGTGATAACCTTGCTGAAGAAATCGCTAGAGAGCTAGCCGATATCGTTAAAGCAGAGCTGGGGTAAGAATTTATGTGCGGAATTGTGGGATATAGCGGGCCACAATCTGCCATCACTCCACTAATAGAGGGCTTAAGGCGACTTGAATACCGCGGTTATGACTCTGCTGGAATTGCATTAGGAACTCCCGGTCGATTGTTCATTGAAAAAAAGGCTGGCAAACTCGTAAATTTGGAGAACGCACTCGATGCATCCCTACCTACAGTGCATTCGGGTATAGGTCATACACGCTGGGCAACTCACGGTGGACCGACCGATCGTAATGCGCACCCGCATGTTGATAATGAGGGCAAGCTTGCAGTGATCCATAATGGAATTATTGAAAACTACTCAGAGCTTCGTAAAGGCTTAGAGGAGCGCGGGCATGTATTTTCCTCGGAGACCGATACCGAATCAGTTGCACATTTACTTAGCGATCTTCGTAAAGAGCACAACGGAGATCTGGCAGCGGCAATGCGCGATGCCGTCAAAGCACTTCGCGGTTCATTCACTCTAGTTGCAATCCATGCCGATGCACCAGAAACAGTTGTTGGAGTCCGGCGTAATTCACCATTAGTAGTTGGTATTGGCAAAGGCGAGAACTTTATGGCATCCGATGTTGCCGCTTTTATCGATTACACCAAGCGTGCAATTGAACTCGGACAAGATGAAGTAGTAACTATTACACCGACAACAGTGGTTATCACTGACTTAACTGGAGTGTTAGTAAAGCCAAAAGAGTATGAAATTTCCTGGGATGCCGCCGCTGCACAAAAAGGGGGCTTTACTCACTTTATGCTAAAAGAGATCTTCGAGCAGCCTAAGGCCGTTGCAGATACTTTGATCGGCCGCTTAAGCGATAACAGGCAAATAGTTTTAGATGAACTTCGTATGAGCGTTGAAGAAATCAGGGCGTTAAAAAAGATTACGGTTATTGCATGTGGGACGGCTTATCACGCTGGCATGGTTGCCAAATATGCCATCGAAAAGTGGGCCAAGATTCCAGTAGAGGTCGAGATCGCAAGTGAGTATCGCTACCGTGATCCGATAATTGATTCCGGAACTTTAGTCATTGCTATCTCGCAATCGGGTGAAACCATGGACACCTTGATGGCGGTGCGTCATGCAAAATCGGCAGGAGCTCGCGTTTTAGCAGTGTGTAATACCAACTCGTCTACGATTCCCCGCGAATCCGACGCGGTCCTATATACCCACGCAGGACCTGAAATTGCTGTGGCTTCAACTAAGGCGCTCTTAACACAGATGATTGCCGTCTATTTAATCGGTCTGCACTTGGCGCAAGTCAATGGCTCACTGTCAGATGCTGAAGTTGAATCCCTCTATAACGAACTTCTTGAACTTCCAGGAAAGATCGAGCAGATTTTAGAGACAGTTGAGCCATTAAGAGAGTTAACCCGCAGTTTTGCCGATAACAATATTGTTCTATTTTTAGGTAGGAATATCGGGTATCCCGTCGCCCTTGAAGGTGCGCTCAAGCTAAAAGAGTTGGCATATATACATGCCGAAGGTTTTGCCGGCGGCGAGCTCAAGCACGGCCCAATTGCATTAATCGATAACGGGGTTCCAGTTATTGCGATACTTCCTGCCGGGCATGAGCATGCACTCGATGAAAAAATGTTAAGCAATATTCAAGAGGTAAAGGCGCGCGGGGCAAGAGTAATTGTTATTGCTGAAGAAGGCGCGCTCGTTGAAGGTGCTGAACATATAATTCGCATTCCAGTTGTACCTGCACTATTTCAGCCAGTCCTTGCAACTGTGCCGCTACAAGTTTTTGCATATGAAATGGCAGTCGCGCGTGGCAACGATGTAGATCAGCCGAGAAATTTAGCAAAATCAGTTACTGTTGAATAAATGCGTAA
Organism: Actinomycetota bacterium; assembly: GCA_947465575.1. GTDB lineage: Bacteria > Actinomycetota > Actinomycetes > Nanopelagicales > Nanopelagicaceae > Planktophila. Next base: position 7,448 of record CANIBB010000007.1, read on the forward strand.
AGCACAGATGTTTCGCGCGTTACGCTGGTCGGCACTCCTATTTGTAGGCTTTCTCGCCGTGACACAACAAGTTTTAAGTAATGGCCCACTTGTGAACTTCGATAATGATGTTAACCGTACCCATCGGCCACGCTTTGATGGATTCTCAGGCTTTCTCTTAAGGCGCCTGGATGATTTAGGCCTTCGCTGGCTGACAGCGCTAGTTTTAATAGTCGCGGCTTCCTATATCGCCTATAGATTCAAAACATGGCGCCCTCTTAACTTGGCAGTTCTATCTCTGCTAGCTCTCAATCTTGTTGTCGGCGTTTTTAAACTCTTCTTAGGACGCACGAAACCCCGTGATGGCTTTGATTTAATTCATGCCGGCGGAATGTCTTACCCCAGCGGGCATGCATCAAATGCAGTTTTATCGTGGGGTATCGTGGCCTACTTGATTTATAGATATGCCCACGTCGATAGATATCAGGGACGCCTGGCAAGTGCTGGAGTTGTAACTATCTCATTGACGGTGTGCATCGTTTCTCTTATTCGGCACACGCATTGGTTTACCGATTTGCTAGGTGGCCTCTTTGTTGGAAGTGCATTATTAGTGGCGGTAATTGCCGTCGATCGCTACGTTCCCTCTAAGAGTCAACTGCACTAGAATCAAGCACATGATTGATGGAATCGGCATAGATGTCGTTGATATCGAACGCTTCAAATCCTCACTTGAGCGAACTCCCGGTTTACTAGAAAAGCTCTTTACACAAGGGGAGCGCACTAAGCCGATTGCATCTCTTGCCGCCCGTTTTGCCGCTAAAGAGGCGTTAGCTAAAGCCTTAAGCGCGGGCAAAGGTTTGGCCTGGCACGATGCCGAAGTAATCAACCTTGAAAATGGCAAACCTGTATTTCTCTTTCGCGGTGAGATCGCCGATTTAATCGATGGCGCAGCAGTACATCTATCACTCTCACACGATGCTGGAATCGCATCGGCTATGGTCATTGTGGAGCGCCAATAATGGAGCATCGCTCAGAGGCCCGAATTGATACCGCGGCAATAGCTGCAAACATCTCTCGCTTGAAAAAGATTGGCGGTGTGGATCTTCTTGCCGTAGTTAAAGCCGATGCATATGGCCATGGCTTAGTAGAGATTGGCTTACTTGCCGAGAAATCTGGCGCCGATTGGTTAGGTGTTGCACTTCTGGAAGAGGCGATTTCGCTGCGTACACATGGAGTTCGGATACCGATTCTTGCTTGGCTACTGCCACCAGGATCGGATTTTAGATCGGCGTATAATCATGACATTGATGTCGCAGTTGCCTCAATTGCTACGTTCAATGAGATAGGCGCACTTAAAACAAAGGCACGGATTCATATCGAACTCGATACCGGTATGGGCCGCGGGGGATTCTTGGATGAGTGGAATGAGTTCTTGGAATCTGATTTCTCTCACGTAGATGTCGTTGGCGTTTTCTCGCACTTTGCCCGGGCCGACGAACCACTTGAACCACAAAATACAGATCAACTCCTGCGATTTAATTCGATGATTTCAGAGTTAGCTGCGATAGGAATCAATCCACCTATAAAACACCTTTCTAACTCGGCGGCAACTTTAACTAATCACGGTGCAGCATTTGATTTAGTTCGCACAGGAATTGCAATGTACGGCTTATCTCCTGATGTAACCACTTTAGGTACAGGAAGCAGTTTGGAGTTAAAGGCAGCTATGCAGCTGCGCGCCAAATTACATCTTGTGAAGAAAGTTCCATCTGGCTCACCTGTTGGATATGGAGCAACGGATGTGACCACGAGAGATACAACTCTCGGGATTGTTGCGATGGGCTATGCCGATGGGATACCCCGCATTGCCAAGTCGGCTGGAGTTTTCATCGACGGTAAACGCGCGCCGATAATCGGGCGAGTTTCTATGGATCAATTTGTTGTCGATTTAGGCCCGGATTCAACGGCCAAATCAGGGGATTGGGCCGTTATTTTTGGCGACGGAAGGCAGGGCGAATATACCGCCGATGATTGGGCCGCGGCATCCTTATCAATTAACTATGAAATAGTTACGCGCATTGGGCCAAGGGTGCCTAGAATCTATGCACCTCATGTCTACTAATTACGCAGCGCTGCGAGTCGAGGGAGTAACTATCTCCTTTGGCGGGCTGCGCGCACTCAATGATGTCTATTTAGAGCTTGGTCAGCGTGAAGTTGTCGGTCTCATCGGTCCCAACGGCGCCGGCAAGACAACTCTCTTTAACGCTCTCTGCGGACTTGTAAAACCTGACTCAGGAAATTTTTATCTTGGGGGAGAAAAACAAGAATTTCCCCGCACAGATAATTTAGTTGACCTTGGAATTGCACGTACTCTGCAAGGTGTTGGATTATTTGGAGATCTAAGCGTTCTTGAAAATGTAATGATCGGTGCTCAACATTTAGCGCAGACAGGATTGATATCTGCAGCTTTAGCCCGTAATTCAAAAGATGAAAATCGAATACGCGAGAAGGCCCGCGTTGCATTGGAGCGCGTATATGCGGGAGGACTTGCAGATCGTCGCGCAGATACCTTGTCATACCCTGATACAAAGCGAGTAGCTATTGCCCGAGCGCTTGTAAGTGAGCCAACGATTTTAATGCTCGATGAACCGGCAGGTGGTTTGGGCGCCCAAGATATTGAGTGGATGAATAAATTAATCCGAAATTTAAGTGCCGAAATGTCAGTACTTTTGGTAGAGCACCATATGGATGTTGTCATGAGTGTATGTAGCAGGTTATACGTACTCAACTTTGGCGAAGTTATTGCCAGCGGAAGCGCAGAAAGCGTGCGCAGAGATCCAGCTGTTATCGCTGCATATCTTGGAACGGGAAACTCATGACACTCAATGTTTCCAACTTAACTGTTCATCACGGTGCAATCTGCGCAGTCAACTCAGTCTCATTGGCCGTGCCAACTGGACAATTGGCTGCAATTATCGGCTCTAATGGCGCTGGTAAGACGACACTACTTCGCGCATTATCTGGTTTGAATAAACCTACCCATGGAAAAATTAGTTGGATGGGTGAATCAATACTCGGCGATAAGCCTGAGAACTTAGTTCGCAAAGGGATTTCTCACGTCTCTGAGGGTAAATCGGTAATTCCAGAGCTCACGGTAAAAGAAAACCTCGAGTTAGGTGCAATTTGGCGCCGTGATAAAAAAGAGCTCAGTGAATCCCTAGATCAAGTGGTCTCAATATTTCCTCGCTTGGGTGAGCGATTAGCGCAAAGAGCCGACACGTTGTCAGGTGGAGAGCGCCAAATGTTAGCTATCGGTCGTGCGTTAATGTCCAAGCCGCAACTTCTCTTACTAGATGAACCATCTCTTGGTTTGGCTCCATTAGTCGTAGAACAGATTTTCCAAATTATTCGCGATCTCACTACGTCAATGAGATTAACCGTTGTTCTAGTTGAACAAAATGCAATGGGTGCACTCAAGATTGCCGATCTTGGAATAGTTTTAAATCTAGGTAAAGTCGTAGCCGTAGATCATGCCGATGCACTTATCGCTAACCCAGCCGTGCGCGCGGCATACTTGGGGTACTAATCATGCAACTACTTAACACTGTATTAATTGGAATAACTGCAGGATCTATCTATTCACTAATGGCCATTGCCTTTGTACTTGTATGGAGAAGCACCAGAGTCATTAACTTTGCCCAAGCTGGCATGGCATTACTCTCAACGTATTTTGGCTATGAGGCCGTGACTCGCATCGGCTCGTTCTGGCTTGCACTGCCAATTGCGATGCTAGGCGGAGCAATCATTGCCGCGTTAGTAGAAGTTATATTGATGCGTCTATTAGTTAAACACTCATCAAGTGGGCCTATTGCAGCCGTTGCACCTATCATCGCAACTCTGGGATTATTGGGCCTAATTCGCTCCCTCATTGCAATGAATTGGGGAGGTCAAGATTTAAGAATCCTTCCACCAGTGTCCAATACTGGCTTCACTATTAATGGGGAAACTCTGGTCTTTTCTCCGTTGAAACTCTTAATTTTAATTACGACGTTGGTCCTGATGGCCCTTCTTACGATTCTCTTTCAGCGCACTAATTTAGGTCTATCTCTGCGAGCCTCGGCCTATGCCCCTGAAATCGCCCGACTTTCAGGTATTCGTGTCGACTTGATTCGCACATTAGGTTGGGCTCTTGCAGGTGCGGCGGGCGCAGTCGCTGGAATATTCCAAACGGTCAACGGAAATGGAAACTTCTCACCGGATTCAATTGAGTTCTCACTCCTATTAGTTTCGGGCTTCATCGCCGCAGTTATCGGAGGTCTCGATAGTTTGCTTGGCGCAGTCATCGGTGGAATGTTCTTAGGTTTGACTATCTCATTTGTTCTTATGTATATCAGCGGGGGTCTTTTCTTTATCGCGCCATTCGTTATTCTCTTAGCAATATTATTTGTCCGCCCTCAAGGAATTATTGGAGCAAGGGCGGGGCGTCGTGCATAAATTCAAAAACTCAAATCACATCGGTTTATTTGTCGCCTTTGGTTTCATCTTATTCTTGGCAGGCAACCGTGTTGATGAGCTTCGCGTGTATCAAGGTGCATCGATCGCCGTATTCGTTATCGCAATCGCATCACTAATTTTGTTAACTGGCTATTCGGGTCAAGTATCACTTGGACATGGCGCTCTAATGGCGATTGGTGCCTACAGCGCAGCTGTCTCACGCAATGAACTTCATGTACCGATCATTCTCACATTTTTCGTTGCCGTGCTCGCGGCCGCCGGTGGCGGCGCGCTCCTGGGCGCCGCAGCGGCGAGATTAACTGGACCGTACTTAGCTGGAACAACTCTGGCGCTAGCAGTCGGCCTACCCTCCCTCGCAAATCAATTTTCTATTCTGGGTGGCGAACAAGGTTTGGCATTTGATGTTGGTTCTCCACCGTCGCAATTAGGTGACACGTTTACGCAATATAAATGGTTCTTTTGGATCGCCGCCCTCGCAGCATTGATTTCAATGTGGCTGGTTAGCAATATCCTGCGCTCTCGCTATGGTCGTAACTGGCGGGCAGGCCGGAGCAATGAGGTCGCAGCCCAGCTCTGCGGCATCAATACGGGCAGGAGCAAGATTTTGGCCTTCACCATCAGCGCCGGCATTGCAGGCCTAGGGGGGGCCCTCATTTCAATGACGATAGGTACCGTTTCTCCCAGTGCTTTCCCACTAACTCTCTCTTTCTCTCTTTTGACTGGCGCGGTTCTGAGTGGCGTAACTGCACTTTCAGGCGTCATGATTGGGGCAGTGATATTGGTGGCGATCCCAGAGATTGCCGATGTGGTGGCCAACCGCATTGGTAGCTCCGAGAACATCACCGTAAACTTGCCGGGCTTCATGGTGAGTGCACTGTTGATTATTACTGTTCTATTCGTACCAAATGGACCAGTTGAACAACATCGTGCACGTAAAGCTAGGAAACTTGCAAAACTGACAGAGAAGTAAAATTTAAAGCTCTACCCAAACCCTCGATGGAAGGAAACACATGAAAGCAATAAATCGCCGGAAACTGATATCGGTTTCAGCGGTGCTTGCCGTAGCGAGCCTGGTTGCAACTGCAATCCCTGCTAATGCGGCAGAAGTTGGAGTGTCATCAACTGAGATCAAACTCGGAATGACTCTGCCAATGACAGGAACAGCATCCCTTGGTTACAACAAGATCCCAGGAGCCGCGAAGGCTTATTTTGATTATCTCAATGCTAATGGTGGAGTAAACGGTCGCAAGATCACACTCATCGTTAAAGATGATCGATATGTACCAACAGAAGCCGTTGCAAAGACCAACGAACTCATCTTAAAAGATAAGGTCATGGCCCTACTTGCACCACTTGGAACCGCCAACGTAAAGGCCGTTGCATCTTCAGTTAACCCAGGCAAGCGCGGAGTTCCAGTCCTATTTGTTAACACTGGCTTTAGTGGTTTTGCCGATGTAAAGAAGTATCCAACTACTTACGCCATTCTGCCTTCATACATTATGGAAGCCAAGATTATGGGTAAGTACATCGCCGAAAACCTTGCAGGTAAGAAGGTTGGACTTCTCTATCAAGATGATGACTTCGGTAGCGACGCGCTCGCAGGATTCAAAGCCGCCGGAACTAATTTCACAATCAAAGTTCCTTATGCATCTGGTTCACAGAGTGCAGCCACAGCTGCAGGCTGGATTACTAAGTTCAAGGCAGCAGAAGTAGATGTTGTCATCATCTTTGGTGTAACAAGTGCCTCTCTTTATATGCTGGCGACAGCTGCTGCACTTAAGTACGCACCACAGTGGATGCTTGGCTCAGTTGGTGGAGACTCCACAACGCTTAAGCTCGCAGGTGTTCCTGCAGGCGTTCTATATAACGCAATTGGCTTCTCGCCAGTGCCTGCCACCACAGATTTAACTGATGAGTATGTCAAACTATTCTCAGATATCTATGCCAAGGCAGTCCCAGGATCGGCCTTTGACCTCAACGTTTTACTAGGAATGAACTCGGCCTTCATGACGGCCCAAGCTCTCAAAGCTGCAGGTCAAAATCCAACACGCAAATCATTGATGAATGTGATCAATACAAAGGGCGCCACATTGTTTAACTCAGCTCTCACACCAGTTGGCTATTCGGGCACAAGCCACGTCGGCTTAACTGGTTACTGGGTTGGCAAGTTCTCACCAGCTGGAGATCTACTTCCAATCGGTGGCACTTACACCACGTACACAACTGATTCAGGTGCTGGCGCAGTTGTTAAATCAACATATAAGCGTCCAGCGATGCCAGCGAAGGGATTACCAAACTAATGAGAAAACAACGCTTAATTGCACTTCTTAGTGCAACCGCGCTCGCAACGGGAATCATTGTTTCAATCCCAGTTGCAGCCAATGCTGCACCTGCATGTGATGGCAAATCACCAATTCAATCATGCGTTGGCGTGACATCAGATGGTGCGCCTTACATGATGATGGTTCCAGCTAACTTTGGTGGAACTGTTGCTTTGTACTCACATGGATACCGTTACAACATCGATATTCCCGCTGGAATTCCACTTATTGGTGGATACACAGTCACCAATACTCCAGAGCCAGTTCCAGGTGGAAACTCTGCAGTTGCGCAGTATCTATTTAGCCAAGGTGTCGCAGTTGTTGGCTCAGGTTTTGCCCGCCAAGGGTGGAACCCAGATTCAGCGATTAAAACAAACGTTGAGTTAATCGGCGTATTCAAGACACAGTTCCCAAAGACGACCAAAGTCGTAGCATGGGGATCATCACTTGGCGGAGTAATCACGCAGGGTCTTGCTGAGAAGCATCCAGAGCTCATCTCTGCAGCGGCACCAATGTGTATGGCTGACAATGTTCCAGCTGAATTAACAATGGCTGGAGATTTCTTATGGGGCCTGAAGGTTCTATTTGATCCGACAATTAAGGCTGGTAACTACTCAGCAGGAGCTGCTGGAAATGCTGAGGCTTATGCCGACTTGATTAAAGTCTTTACCGTTATGGGCAAGTTGCAGGCATCGCTTGCAACAAATGCTTGGCCAGATACTTCATCTGCAACAGGTAAGGCGTTAGCTGCTGGTGGAGTTCCACCGCGCAGTGCGCTTTTGTTGCTGGGTTTAATGGCTGGTCTACCAACTCAATCTGCACACTTTGACTCCATAAGTGGACCTGCAGGCGCGCTTAAGCTCACATTCCCGTTAGCTCTGAGCCCAGCCCTTGCAATCCTTGAAAATGGAACAAATGCTGCAGCCCTAGCAATCCTTGCAACACAAGATGTTGAACTTCAAGCAGGGGGCGCAATCTTTGATAATACAAAGACTGACTACGCCGCTCGCATTGAAAATGAGCGCGTTGTATTTAACGCAGCTCTTTCTGGTAACACTGTTATCGATGCGCTCCTCGGCGCAATATCTGCAGCAAACCCTGGCGCACCACGCGCTGTTGGAAATGCTGCTGCCATTGCAAAGATGAATGCTCTGCATAGCAACACTGGAAAAATTAATGTACCAACGATCTTGATGACTGGTGTTGCAGATCCAATTACACCAGCAGGTGCTTCGCAGCGCGTTGTTGATACATATGCAGAGCAGTTCGCTAACGAAAAATTAGCCGCTTTTGCTGCCTACAAAACCACAAAGAACTACGTTGCACCTGTTAATAAACTGTTGATGTTATGGAACACAACTCCAGGTAAGGGTTACACAACCTTTAACGATGCGGGTTCTCCAATTACAACAACCCCAGCAGCCACAGGTACGAATCACTGTAACTTCACATCGGCACAGCTTGTGCTTGTTGCGAAGTCACTCGTGAGCGCCGGCTTGAGTGGCAAGTTGCCATCAGGTGGAGGGATCGTGAGTGCGGGCCGAAAAGCCGGCAATCTCGTTATAGATCCAGAGTTCCGCGCACCATGGCTTAAGTACTACAACCAGTAAAACCCACAAATCGAGGGTAAGAACGGGGGTCTGGCCAAAAGCCAGGCCCCCGTTTTCCTTTACTCTTAGCCCCTAATGATTACCGTAGCCAGTGCAGCAGAGATGATTGATCTCGGCCACACACTCTCGAAGCATTTAAAGCGCGGCGATCTAGTTTTAATTAATGGTCCGCTGGGTGCAGGAAAAACCGTCTTAGCCCAAGGTATTGGCGGCGGGCTAGGAATCACAGATATCACCTCACCAACCTTTGTTATCTCACGGGTGCATAAAGCAGAGTTGCCCATGATTCATGTCGATGCATACCGCTTGTTAGATACTGACAATCCCAATCTTTATATAGATGATTTAGATCTAGATATTGAAAACTCTGTAACGGTTATTGAGTGGGGTGGCGCCGAATCGGCGCGTTTGAGTGAAGATCGCTTAGAGATCACAATTGATAGAAGTGATGAAATTAGAAAAGTTCACATTAAAGCAGTGGGAGAGCGCTGGGCAGGTTTTTCGCTATGACTCTTACTTTAGCTATTGA
>CANIBB010000008.1:0-16176 GCA_947465575.1 Actinomycetota bacterium
GTACTCCTCGAGAACTCCAGGCGTTGCAGCTGCACTCTCGCGAGAGGAGAGATGAAGAGTGCTTGTGAGCTCATTTCCTGACTGATCCACACCGACACCCCCTTTACTCTCAACCTTAGGCTGACATTAAGGGGGTGAGAGGATTTGGTCAAGCGGTCAGCGTGGCGTATTCGGCAGCTGATAAAAGATCAGTTGGCGGCGTATTGATTTCAATTGTGACCAACCAGCCCGCTCCATATGGATCGGAGTTGAGGGATTCCGGTGAATTTGATAATGCATCGTTTATGGTCGTAACAACTCCAGTAACTGGCGCATAAATCTCTGAGACCGACTTCGTTGATTCAACCTCTCCGCAGACTTTGCCCGCAGTTACGCTTTCGCCAACCTTCGGAAGCTGTACATAGACAATGTCGCCGAGGGCTGACTGCGCATAATCAGTAATGCCCATCGTGTAGATGCTCCCATCGACAGATACCCACTCGTGTTCTTTGGTGTAGTGCAGGTTTTCAGGAGTTGATGACATGTGCGCCTCTTATCTTAGAAATAGCTTCGTATGAATAACTAATACCTGTAGAAATGTAGAGGGCAACGCCCCAGATAGCAAAACTCCACCCTAGGACATAGGCCACAGTGCCCAGAGCGTTCTCCATTGTGGCCAGGAGTAGAAATGGGAAGGCATACATAAGATTAAATGTCGCCGCTTTCCCAAGATATGTGACCTTCAAAACTCCGAAGCCTTTTCTCTTAAGCAGAATGGTTAATATGCCTAGGAGTAAATCTCTTGCTACCAATAGAGCTATTAACCAGATAGGAAGTATGTCGCGGATTAAGAAGACCACGAGAATTGCAGAAATATAGAGTCGATCTATCGCTGGATCTGCAATCTCTCCAAAGCGCGATGTCTGACCCCACGCGCGAGCGAGTTTGCCATCAAAGTAATCACTGGCTCCCCCGAGAGCTAAAACAGCGATCGCCCAACCATCGGCATGCAGAGATAAAGTCAGATAGATGAAGAGTGGAATTCCCAAGAAGCGAAGAAAGGTAAGAGCATTTGGAACCGTAAGAAGTGAGCTATCCATTCTTCTAATCGCGCTCCTTAACTCGAATCGCCACCTGAACTGGCGTGCCCGGGAAGCCAAACTCCTCGCGTAGGCGTCGCTCAATAAAGCGACGATAAGAGGCCTCGATCCAGCCACTTGAGAAGACGACAAACTTTGGAGGGGCGATACCGGCCTGGGTTGCGTAGTAAATCTTTGGCTGCTTTCCGCCTCTTACTGGTGGCGGCGTGGCGCCAATGAGTGCACCCAAGAAAGAATTGAGTTTTGCCGTAGGAACTCGGCGCTCCCAACTATCTAGCGCTGTGCGAATTGCAGGGGCTAATCGATCTCTATGCCATCCAGTTTTCGCAGCGACATTAACGCGCTGCGCCCATTCAACTTGATCTAGATGTCGATCAATCTCGCGATCTAACTGATCTCGTCGATCCTCATCTACCAAGTCCCATTTGTTCATCACGATGACCATTGCCTTACCGGCCTCTTCAACCATTGTGATAACTCGAAGATCTTGTTCGGTAATGGGTTCGGATGCATCTAAAACAACGACTGCGACTTCACATCGCTCTAGTGCACTCTGCGTACGAAGCGATGCGTAGTAGTCAGTTCCAGATGCTTGATTCGCACGTTTCTTTAAACCCGCAGTGTCGATAAATCGCCAGGTCGACCCGCCGAATTCGATTAACTCATCAACTGGATCTCGCGTTGTCCCAGCAACATCATCAACGATGGATCGATTCTCCCCCGCTAATGCGTTGAGTAATGATGACTTACCAACGTTAGGTCTACCAATCAAGGCAACTTTTCGGTAACCATCCTGTGTTTGCGCTCCGCCAACCTCTGGAAGTTCGGCAACGATTCGATCTAGTAAATCTCCACTGCCACGTCCATGCAATGCAGAGACGAAATATGGCTCTCCGAGTCCAAGACTCCACAAACCATGAGCTTCAGACTCCTCACGCTCGCCATCAACTTTATTACCAATTAAAATTAACGGCTTCTTCGCTTTACGTAAGCGCTGTACGAGAATGTCATCTTCATCTAATGCACCAACTTGTGCATCAACAACAAATGCTAGGACATCGGCCTCATCCATTGCTATTTCAGCTCCGGCACTTACTTGAATCGAAATTCCATCAGGCTTTGCCTCCCAGCCGCCCGTATCCATGACAATAAATCGGCGACCTCCCCACTCGCATTCGTACTGCACTCGATCCCGCGTGACGCCTGGCGTATCTTCCACAATCGCCTCCCGGCGACCAATAAAACGGTTGATTAACGTCGATTTTCCTACGTTTGGACGGCCCAAAATTGCAACAATTGGAAGGCCCAAAAGCGAACGCTCTCGTAGTAACTCCCAAATACGATCGATAGTCTCATCTAAATCTAAGTGAGTTGAATCGATCTCAACAGCATCTCTTGCCATCACAAGGGGTGAAACTTCACGTGTTGAATCGATTGCATCGCGCGTATCTAGAGATGTGCGAACATCGACATTCTTATCTTCAGTTTCATCCTCACGTCGCTGCGTTCTAGCGTCTAAGTCAGCGGTCAAATAGATCTTTAACGCAGCATCTGGCACTACTACAGTTGCAATATCTCGTCCTTCAACAACAATTCCTTTTTCTGCACGATCAATAATCATCCGCTGAAGTGCGAGGAGTTCATGTCGAATCTCTGGCATCGCACTAATTCTGCTGACCTTTTCGGTAACAGAGCTTCCACGAATTGCATGCGTAATCTGTATATCCCCCGCAAAAATATTTGGATCATGAGGATCGGAGACAAATCGAATCGGAGAAGATCTTAAAAGCGAGATAATTTCTTTCGGGCTCTCAACATTGTTTTCAAGTGCAAGCCACGTTACCGCTCGATAAAGCGCACCCGTATCTAAATAATTCCATCCAGCACGAATCGCAATTGCTTTGGCCGTACTTGATTTACCTGCGCCACTTGGGCCATCTATTGCTACAACTATGCCCATATTGGAAGCCTACTTCTATTTAAGAACCGGATGAACGTTCCATCCGATCGCAGATAAATGATCTGAGAGCGATTGCGCATCAGAGGCAGAGAGTGCCAAAGTTATTAATGCACTCAACTGTCCAGGTGAGTGTTCAATTGCTAAATCTTCGACGTTGACAGATATTGCCGAGCATTCATTAAATATTGCAGCTAACTGACCGGGCTTATCATCGATGACAATTGGTAAATATGTGTACTCGCGCACGCTTCCGCCATGCTTACCTGGAATGCGCGATCGTCCGACTCTTCCCGCATCGATAAAGGCGGCAATCTCATTTTTATCATCCAAGTTTTCGATTAGTGCGCCCAGCGCCGCATGCATCGATCTAGCGATCGCAGCGATTTCGACTCTATTTGCATGGATGATCTCACTCCACAATGTTGGATCAGAGGCGGCGATACGTGTTGTGTCTCGAAGGCCGGCCCCAGAGAGTGCAAGCCATTCGATTGGCATTGAGGCGAGTGAGCCTCCTAATAGCGTCGAGGTTATTTGTGGAATGTGGGATATGGCGGCGACGGCCCGATCATGCTCATCACAATCAAGAACTACGACGCTAGCCCCAAGCCCTTCAATGAGCTCTTTGACTAAATCCTGAGATTTCTGGTCGCACTCGGCCGTGGGAGTGATAATCCAACTACGAGTCATAAATAGATCGGCCCTTGCCGCCTGTGCTCCCCCAACCTCCCGACCGGCCATTGGATGAGAGGGGACAAACTGTGAAATCGGAAGCGATGAATTCTTAATGTGGACTATAGGTTCATTCTTTACGCTACCAACATCCATAAAGGTCGAGTTCGGGTTTAATGCATACTCTGCCTCAATGACAAGGGGTATCGCCGATGTCGGAAGTGCCAGGATAACGAGCTCAGGAGTTGGAGCAGATGCATGGCCATTGAGAGCATTCGCTAAGGAGGCGGCATCGGCATCACTATCGACTAGCTCCACCTCAACTCCGCGGGCAGTTAGGCCCAGGGCGATTGAGGTTCCGATCAATCCCGATCCAACTATGCGTACTTGTGTAAGCATTACTGAGCGATATCTCGGCGCAGAGACTGCGCGCCATGTAGATAGATATGTGAGATTGAGGCGGCAGGGGCGTTAGTTTCGCAGTGGAGCATTACTCGGATAACACGCTCAAGGGCTCCAGGTACATCGACCTCGAGAGCACCGATAAGAGGAACGGATTCGAATCCAATCTCCCGGCATGCAGCGGCAGGAAAAGCGGCATTAAGATCAGGCGTCGATGTGAAAATGACCGATATTACAGACTCCGGAGTTAAGGAATTCTGGCGCATGATCGCTCCAATTAGCTCTTTAACACCCTCTCCTATTGCAGCAGGCGTATTTGCGCTCACTTGAATGGCGCCCCGGATAGCTCTAATACTCATGGGATAAGGGTACCTTTCCTGCTCATTTTGTGTGGACAAATCTATCTCTGCTAAGAGTTTTATTCATATATCGATTAAACTTCTTTACGACTTTTCATATCACCTTCTGTGCCTGCCCTACCTTGCTCCGGCCTTCAACGAATATCGATTTATCAACTCTTACTGTAGTAACTGAGCCTAGTCTAAATCGATAAATCTATATTCATACTTCATATAATCGATATGTCAATATAACGCTTTTAGCGTTTTTATCGACATATCGTAAAATCGCTATAACCCTAAAACGTTACGTAGATTTGTTAACTCCCCATTATTAAGGTCACGCCATCGTCCTTCAGGGGTATCTCCCAGGGAAATCGGTCCAAACTTTGTACGGATCAATCGTAGGACGTCGACCTCTACCGCCTCCATGAGCCTACGAATAATGTGATAGCGGCCCTCATGGATCGAGACCTCAATCCATCGGGGCGAGAGCTCTTTAAATGTTAAAACTCTGCCCATTCCATCTTCAAGCTCTACCCCTTTAAGAAGTACCTTGTCGACACCGGTAGGCAGTTTTCCGTCATACTCAATGATGTAGGTCTTCTCTAACCCAAAGGATGGATGAGTTGCACGAAAGGTCAAATCACCATCATTGGTTAAAAGGATCAGTCCTTCAGAGTCCTTATCGAGGCGGCCTACATGAAAAAGCCGTTCCTTTCGAAGGTCGATAAAGTCGCTAAGAGATGGCCTTCCATCTGGGTCGAACATGGTAGACAAAACACCCTTTGGTTTATGAAGTGCAAGATAACTCTTAGTCATAGAGCGCTTAATTGTCTCACCATCAACTGCTACTTGAACTTTTTCGGGGTCGAATTTAGAGCCCATCTCCCTAATTGCGATCCCATCAACGGTTACGCGCCCAGACTCTATGAGCTCATCTGCACCGCGACGGCTAGTAATACCTGCATCTGCGATTATCTTATTAAGGCGCATATCGCCCATGGCTGTCTCCCGACTGTCGAAGGCCAGTCTAGCGGGAGGGTTAGTCTGTTAGCGAATCGAGAATATCGTCCAAGCCATCCAGGTTTGGCAGATATGGAGCCAAGGCCGGCAGATCCTCAAGAGAGTTCAATCCAAGGCGCTCAAGGAAATAGCTAGTAGTCGTATAGAGAATCGCCCCGGTCTCATGTTCAAGACCCGACTCCTCCACCAATCCACGGGTAATAAGTGTCTTCATGACCGCCTCGACATTAACGCCACGGATAGCAGAGACTCGAGCACGCGAGACAGGTTGGCGATAGGCCACGACTGAAAGCGTCTCTAGGGCAGCCTGTGTGAGGCGAGATTGCTGGCCATCGAGGACAAACTTTTCAACTACCGAGGAGAGATCTGGATGGCTATAGAAACGCCATCCCCCGCTGATCTTCTTAAGGGCAAATCCTCGATCATCGTAACTGGCAGCTAATCTTTCAAGGGCGGCATCGATCTCATCGACCGTGCGCTCTAGCACTTGAGCCAAGGTAATCTCTGTTACGGGCTCATCGACGACCATCAAGATCGCTTCGATCGAACGCTCAACTTCTACATTAGACATTTTCGCCACTTTCGTTTATCTCGTCATCTTCTAAAACCACTGGAATATCGAACTCATCACTGACCTCTACCTCGCCCTCGAGAGAGCCGGTCCATGAAATCTGAAGCTCCCCCAGCGCAATCACCTGATTGAAGCGAAGAACCCCCTGGCGGTAGAGATCCAAGAGGGCTAAAAAACGAGCGACGATAACAAGGGTGCTGTCGGCATCTGCAATGAGATTTCTAAAGGATAGTGAGGTCGACCTACGCAAAGCCTCAACAACGCGTTTAGACTCCTCTGTAACGCTCACCAGGGGCAGGTGTAGGTGCTCGACGCTGACAACTGGGATGGTCTTAGGGGTTAATACACGCTCAGCGATGGCGGCAAATCTGGCAGCGCCGACTCCAATGAGTACTTCCGGCAAAAGGGCGCTCAGAGCCGGTTCAAGGGCTACTACGCGGGCAAATGACTTATCGGCCAGTGCGATTCTTTCGGCAAAGGTCGCCGCAATCTCTTTGAAGGCCCGATATTGCAGCAGACGGGCAAAGAGGATATCCCTTGCCTCTAGGAGTGCTAGATCCTCTTCGTCATCGACCTCACCGCTTGGCAGTAGACGGGCCGCCTTCAAATCCAGCAGTGTTGCAGCAACGACTAAGAACTCGGTGGCCTGGTCTAAACGCCAACCCTCACCACTTAGCTCAAGGGCTCGGATGAATGTTATGAACTCATCGGTGACGATACTTAGGGATATCTCCGTGATATCCATCTTGTGGCGAGAGATTAACTGCAGCAGCAGGTCAAAAGGTCCGTCAAAGTTTTCAAGGTGAACCGAGAAGGCAGCGCTGCTGGCAGCGTTGACATCGGTTGACTCATCTATTGATAGATCCATGAGCGCACCCTACTTCACAGTTGCCCTACTTCTGTGTAACGCGTAGGCTCCCGCGTATATCTAGAAAGAGGTTTGACGTTTGAGCGCTAAATCGACAATTCGCGAAGAGATCTCTACAACTGCAACGCTTTTGGGCAAGAAGGCCAAGAGCTTTCCTGTCCCACCAGCCATCGTTGAGCATGGCTCGGCTAAGGTCGTTGCAATCTTCAACCAAAAGGGCGGGGTCGGAAAGACAACGACCACGATAAACCTGGGCGCATCATTGGCCGAACTAGGTAGGCGCGTACTTCTGGTCGACTTTGACCCGCAGGGCGGACTCTCCTTAGGTCTTGGTGTCAACGCTCATGCTCTGCCTCTTGAGCAGACGGTTTACTACGCTCTGATGACACCAACGGCTTCAATTGAAACGATTATTTTAAAGTCAGCAGTTCCTGGATTGGATTTTCTTCCAGCTAACCGAGATCTTGGAACGGCAGAGACCACGCTTGGCGCCGAAATCGGCGGACAGCAGTATTTAAAGCGAGCATTAACATCGCTTCGAGATTACTACGATGTTATTTTGATCGACTGCCAACCAACCATGGGACAACTGACCATTAACGCACTCGTTGCCGCCGATGAAGTTATTGTTCCTCTGCAATGTGAATACTTCGCTCTACATGGTTTTATAGAGTTGAAGGGCAATTTAGATAAGGTGAAGAACTTCCTTAATCCAAATCTGACTCTTATTGGAATTTTGGCAACAATGTACGATAAAAAAACATCACATAATCGCCAAGTACTTGAGCGAATCCTTGAACAGTTTCCTGCCGATGTCTTTGAAACTATTATCGCTAAAACAATTCGCTTTCCTGAGACAACTGTCGTTGGCGAACCTATAACCACATATGCATCATCATCCGATGGTGCTGCGTCCTACCGCAGACTTGCCCGTGAATTAATCGCCCGAGGAGGCGCCAGATGACCCGCAGAGCCAATCTTCCTGGAGCAGATGAACTATTTCGTTCAACCTCACCAGCACTTACATCAGTACCGGCCACACAAGAGCACACCGCTCCTCTAGTGGCACCTGCAATTGCAACACCGAAAGTTCCTTCAGTGAAAAAGGGAGTGCGTTCAATCGCGCGCCGACGAGTAACAACTGTGGATCGCTCCCCATCAGGACGTGAACGTCATGATGAAAAAATAACTGTCTATCTATCACCAGATGAATTATTTGATCTGGATCAAGCGAGATTGTTATTGCGCGGTGACTTAGGACTGGCCGCCGATCGTGGACGTATCGTTCGTGAATCTATTGCCGTCATAATCGCCGATCTTGAAGCTAAGGGTGATCAAAGTATTTTAGCAAGACGATTGCGCGGGCTATAACTCTTTAATCTATGCCCGAGGATGGGCCATTCGGTAGCTTTCCCTGACTTTATCTATCGTAATTAAAGTATAAATCTGTGTCGTCGTCACCGATGCATGGCCCAATAGCTCCTGCACGACACGAATATCGGCCCCTCCATCTAATAGATGCGTTGCATATGAATGTCTAAAAACATGCGGTGAAACCTGCTCGCTAATTCCTGCAACCTCTGCCGCCTTAAGAACAATGTTCCAAGCAGTCTGTCGCGTCAATCGTGCTCCCCGCGCATTGAGAAATAAAGCAGCATCTACCTTTGCGTTCTTTGCTGCGAGCATAGGTCTAATTCGAATGAGGTAGTCATCGATCGCCGTTGTTGCAAATGAACCGAGGGGAACAATTCTCTCTTTGCCACCTTTGCCTCGTAATTTAACAGTAGTGATATCGCCATCTTCGGTGGGAACTGTGTTTATGTCAGACATATTAATATCCATCAATTCGCTCACACGCGCTCCACTGCTATAGAGAAGTTCAATAATTGTGCGATCGCGGATAGTAATTGGTTGGCCTTCATGGAAAGCAGCATTAATGAGAGAGATTACCTGATCGATTTGTAACGCTTTTGGCAAACGTCGTTTGGACTTACCGCTCACAATTTCGAGAGTGGGATTAATCAATCCATGCTCTTGCTGTGCATGCTTGAAGAATGTACGTAACGTCGATTCGATTCGATTTATGCTGGAGGGCGAAAACTTCAGAAGCTTTAGGTTAGCTTCAAAATCAGCGATAGTTGAAGTGTCAATCTCAGAAACTGGAGTAGATCCGAGCCAGCCCTGAAACTTTTCTAAATCGCGACGATATGCCGCCACAGTATTTGCCGATAAACCACGTTCGATCGCACAGTAGTTCAGAAATGATTGCGCGATCGAATCAAATTTTAGTGTGCTCGTAACCATGGGCCTCTGCTACGGCTGCATAGTAAATCTTGCCATCGTGTACGTTCAAACCCTTTGCAAGATTTGCATCTTTACTGCATGCCTCTTTCCAACCGTGCTTGGCTATAGCCAGCGCATAAGGCAAAGTCGCATTTGTAAGCGCATATGTCGATGCAACGGGAACGGCCCCTGGCATATTGGCCACGCAATAAAATACTGAACCATGCACCATGTATGTAGGTTCGGCATGTGTTGTCGGACGGCTATCCTCAAAACAACCACCTTGATCGATTGCAATATCGACCAAAACTGAGCCACTCTTCATCGACTTAACCAAGGCATTTGACACTAACTTTGGGGCCTTAGCGCCATGGACAAGTACTGCGCCAATTACTAAATCGGCCATTCGTACTTCTCGTTCAATTGCATGGGCAGATGCAACTAGAGTCTTAATGCGTCCGCCATAAACAGTATCGATGTAAGCAAGGCGATTAATTGAGCGATCAAAGACTGTAACGTCTGCGCCCATACCAACTGCGATAACAGCTGCATTAAGTCCTGAGACTCCCCCACCAATAACGACTACTCGCCCCGGTGAAACTCCTGGAACGCCGCCAAGTAGAACGCCTCTTCCGCCGTTGGGGCGTTGAAGCGCGGTTGCACCGACTTGAGTTGCTAGACGTCCTGCGACCTCGCTCATTGGGGCAAGCAAGGGAAGTGAGCCATTTACTTCAACAGTCTCATATGCAATCGCCGTTGTGCCGCTTTTTACCAGTGCATCGGTACAAGGCAATGATGCTGCAAGATGCAGATATGTGAAGAGCGTCTGTCCGCGACGCATCTTTGGATATTCAGCGGCTATCGGCTCTTTAACTTTGAGAACTAACTCAGCGGTACTCCAAATCGCATCGGCATCTTTGACGATCGTGGCACCGGCTGCGACGAAATCCTCATTGGTCAGTGATGAGCCAACTCCAGCTCCATCTTCGATTATTACGCTGTGACCAGCTGCGATGAACTCGCTAACTCCTTCTGGTGTAATCGCCACTCGTGATTCGTGAACTTTAATCTCTTTCGGAACTCCAACGATCATGAGTGTGTTAGCCCTTCGCTTTTACTGCCGCCGCGATTAAACCCACAAATAGTGGATGAGGTCGAGTTGGGCGAGATCGAAGCTCTGGATGAGCTTGCGTACCTATGTAGTAAGGATGCACCTCGGAAGGCAGTTCTACAAACTCAACTAAGTCGCGCTCTTTGAAGAAGCCAGAGAAGACAAGACCAGCATCGGCAATCTGCGCGCGAAAGGTGTTATTAACTTCATAGCGGTGACGGTGGCGCTCAGATATCTGTGTCGCACCATACATTTTTGCAACCAGGGAATCGGCAACGAGATCTGCCTTATAGAGACCAAGACGCATCGTTCCACCCATATCTTGATTGCCGGCAACGATATCTTTTTGATCCTCCATTGTTGCAATAACAGGAGTACCGGTATCTGAGAACTCTGCTGAGATTGCATCTGGAATACCAGCCAAATTTCTCGCAGCTTCAATAACCATACATTGCAGACCGAGACAAAGACCGAGCGTTGGAACTTTATTCTCGCGCGCATATTTAAGTGCACCGACTTTGCCCTCAATACCTCGAATGCCAAATCCGCCTGGAACGCAGATCGCATCTACATCCTTTAAATTTTTGGCAGCACCCTCCGGTGTTTCACACTCATCACTTGCTATCCAGACGATCTCAATCTTTGCCTCATTTGCAAATCCACCCGCACGTAAAGCCTCAGAGACCGATAGATATGCATCGGGCAAATCTATGTACTTACCGACGAGGCCAACACGGATATGGTGCTTTGGATGATGCACCTTTTCAAGAAGATCATCCCACTCCCCCCAAACGACATCATGGCTTTTGAGCCCCAAGCGTGCAACGACGTAGGCATCTAAACCTTCGGCATGCAAAACTTTCGGGATGTCATAGATTGAAGGTGCATCAACGGCCGCTACGACTGCAGCTAAATCAACGTCGCACATCAAAGAGATCTTTTTCTTTACCGCCAATGGAATCGCGCGGTCAGAGCGTAAAACAATTGCATCAGGGGCGATTCCAATACTTCGCAAAGCTACGACGGAGTGTTGAGTTGGTTTTGTTTTTAGCTCACCCGATGGTCCGATGTATGGAACTAACGAAACATGTAAATAGAAAACATTGTCTCTTCCAACCTCTTGGCGGATTTGACGTGCAGCTTCTAAAAATGGTTGGGATTCAATATCACCGACAGTGCCACCGATTTCAGTGATGACGATATCGATATCAGGGGCGGCCATTGCGCGGATGCGTTCTTTGATCTCATTTGTAATATGTGGAATGACCTGTACGGTCTCACCTAAATACTCACCGCGACGCTCTCGTGCAATGACTCGCGAATAGACTTGCCCGGTAGTCACATTTGCCGAGCCATGCAGATTTGTATCTAAAAAGCGCTCATAATGGCCGATATCTAGATCTGTCTCTGCGCCATCATCGGTTACAAAAACCTCACCATGTTGAAATGGATTCATTGTGCCAGGATCGACGTTTAAGTAGGGATCTAGCTTTTGCATAGTGACACGAAGGCCTCTAGCTACCAATAATCTTCCAAGAGATGAGGCGGTGAGTCCTTTTCCAAGAGATGAGGCGACTCCGCCGGATACAAAGAGGTGTTTCGTCACATGTTGCTGGCCCATGGGAGTCGAACCTATCACTTAATTGAGCCGCCCTCTTACACCTTCAGAGATAGCAGCTCGGCGGCGTGTTCTCTGGCGCTCACGGAGTTCTCAAATCCTGCCAGCATTCGAGCAATCTCTTCTATGCGATCTTCGCCCTCGACTTTTCTCACATCACTTTGGCTTACCGAGCCATCAATATTTTTCGTTACGACGAAATGTGAATCTGCCCACGCCGCAACTTGTGGAAGGTGCGTGACGACGATTACTTGAGCATGGCGTGAGAGCGCATGAAGCCGTCTTCCGACTTCAATCGCCGCCTTACCGCCAACTCCTGCATCTACTTCATCAAAAACATATGTACCCACTGGATGTGATGCGGCAATTACGACTTCCAAGGCCAACATCACTCGTGACATCTCTCCGCCACTTGCACCCTTTGCTAAGGCAACGAGTGGTGCATCCTTGTGGGAAGAGATGTACATAGAAACTTCATCGCAACCGGTTGCAGTAAAATCAGATTCTTTCAGTGCGGTGTAATCCACACTCTCAACGCGTGCAGAGAATGTTGTATGGGGCATAGACAACTGCTGAACCTCCGATGTAACACGCACACCCAAGTCTTCGGCGGCCTTCGTACGAAGTTTTGTTAAATCTTTTGCAGCAACTACTAACGCCTTCTTAATTCCAACTAGCTCGGACTCCATCTCAATGAGACGATCATCGCCGCCCTCTAAATCAGCTATCTCGTTGGATGAAGATTCAAAGCGCTTAATGAGCAGATCTGCTTCAACCTCAGGTGTTCCGCCACTGCCATATTTCTTTACTAGGGTATGAATCGATAGTTTTCTCGCGTTCAAAAAATCCAATCCTGCTGGATCTGCCTCCAGAGAGTTCGTATAAGTTGCAAGTTGGCCCCGTGCATCATCGATAAGAAAAAAGGCTTCACTGAGCTGGGAATGGATAGCCTCGAGCGCATGATCTTTTGATTTAGCGCTCTCCAAAGCGCGACGCGCGGTTCCCAGCGCCGTCAGTACTCCTGACTCTTCATCATCTACTGCCTGTGTTGCCGACTCTCCGGCAATTCGTAACTCTTCAACATTTGATAAGCGATCTATCGCGCTATTGATTTCTCCATACTCACCTAGTTTTAGCTTTAGCGTCGAAAGCGCGGCGGCGAATTCGCGTAACGCCTTGAGCTCATTATCGGCCTGGTCAACGCTTTTACGCAGAGCCTGGATTCTAGATTTTAAACTCTGATATTGAGAGAGAGCAGATGAATAAAGATCCATAGCTCTTTGAAACTCTTCGCCTGCGAATCTATCGATTAGTTCACGCTGTTTGGCGCTCTTACTAATATTGGTATTAGCGGCTTGGGCATGAACCTCGACCAATAGTTCGCTTACAGATGCCAATGTGCCTGCAGTTACTAAGACGCCATTGGCGGTCGCCTTGCTCTTTCCATCTACATTGACGGTGCGAGTAATTATCAGCTGATTATCTTCAACAACCACGCCACAATCATCGAAACTATGGTTTTGCTTTTGCGGAATCGTAAAACTACCGCTGGCTAAAAGTCTTTCGCTGCCTTTTCGCACTAATGCACTATCGCTCTTGCCGCCCAAAATGAGGTTAAGGGCAGTTAAAATCATAGTTTTTCCCGCGCCGGTTTCTCCTGAGAGAACCGTTAAACCTTTAGAGATCTCTAACGTTGCTTGATCGATGACACCGATAGATTTAATCGTAATCTCATCGAGAAATGTCCGCTCACTCACCGCGCCAACCCTGAACCGGTAGTTTGAATTTAGCTACTAATCGATCGCTAAAAAGAGTATTACTTAAGTGCGCTAAACGAACAATGGCGTTATCTTTCGAAATATGTACTCGATCACCCTCTACAAGTTCGAAGTTACGAAGGGAATCTGAGGAGAGCAATGCCTGTGCCGATTCAATTCGCACCACAATCTCAGATTGAGTTGAAATTACTAATGGACGTGAAAAGAGAGCATGGGCTGAAATTGGCAAAACTACTAAGGCATCTACCTCTGGCCAAACGACTGGCCCGCCAGCAGAAAAAGCGTAGGCGGTTGAACCCGTTGGAGTTGAACAAATTAAGCCATCGCAACCCCATCGTGAGATAGGGCGTTTATCGATCTCTAAAAATAGTTCAACCATCGTTGCATGCCGACGCTCAACGGTAACTTCATTCAGTGCCCACCCTTGCGAAACCTCTGTATCACCTCTAATAACTGAGTATTTAAGAGTCATTCGGGAGTCAATTACATACTTCTTTTCGGTGATTGCACTTACAACTACATCGAGAGAGAGCTTTTCTACCTCGGCGAGAAAGCCAACGTGACCGAGATTGACCCCCAGCAAAGGAATTTGATGATTTCTTGTGACCTCAGCAGCACGCAACATTGTTCCATCGCCACCAAGTACGACACCCACTTCTAGCTCTGGTAACTGATCAACGTTGCAGTTGGTCACTCCGTTGATCGAGATATCGGAAATCGTATAAAGAGAAAAGCCAGCGCTACGGAAATCCTTAGCAAGTTTGATGGCCGCCTCAACGGCCTGTGGACGCGTAGGATTACAGACAAACAATAAATTGCGCATTACGCCGGACCCTCTTGGATAGCTCGATCGAGAGCTTCATGATCAATAGCTGGCGCCCCACGTTTTAGCCAGAGGAAATACTCAACATTTCCAGCAGGACCCGGCAGAGGGCTGGCAACAATTGCCATGGTGCCGAGCCCTACGTCGTAGGCAGAGTCGGCTACATCTATTACAGCTGCTTTTCGAAGCTGGGGATCGCGCACCACTCCCCCTGCGCCTAATTTTTCGCGCCCGACTTCAAACTGCGGTTTAACCATTACAACGAAATCAGCATCGGGCTTTGAAACCGCGGCAAGGGCCGGTAAAACTAATGTCAATGAGATAAAACTTAGATCGGCAACAACTAGGTCTATCGGTTCACCTACCACGTCCCCCGTTAAGTGACGTATGTTGGTGCGGTCCAAAATACTGACCCGTTCATCTTGGCGCAGCGACCAGGCTAATTGGCCATATCCGACATCAACTGCGACAACATGAGCGGCGCTTCTGCGCAATAGAACATCGGTAAAGCCACCAGTGGAAGCTCCTGCATCCAAGCAACGTCTTCCTTCGACAATGACTCCAGCAAATGCATCGAGCGCCCCTGCCAATTTATGACCACCGCGTGAAACAAAGTCATCGCGCTTGCCAGCTAACTTGATAGATGTCTGAGCATCGACCATTGTTGCCGGCTTTGTTGCAGGAATTCCATTGACTAAAACTGAACGAGACTCAATAAGATCCGATGCATTTTCGCGCGAGCGTGCGAGTTCGCGACGTACTAACTCTGCATCTAGTCGTATCTTCATTCGTAGTTGTACCTATTAAAGTCCGTCTATTGAGGAGAGAGCAGTTGAAAGTTTATTATGGAGCTCTTCAAAGCGTTGGGCGTGATCGTTGATCGCCATTGAATCGATCTCAACAAGCTCATTGCGAACCTCTTCAACCAAACTCTCACCATTAATTGGGCTATCCATTTATTTACTCGCCTTCTTAGCCGTGGATTTCTTGGCTGCAGCCTTCTTCGCTGCCGGTTTTTTAGTTGCCGCCTTTTTTGTTGTCGGTTTAGTGGCGCTCTCTTTTTTTGAATCTGCCTTTAAACGAGCTACTTCCTCTTTAAGCGCCTCGAACTCACCGCGCTTAACAAAGCCCATCTTGGAGACCGAACGCTCAACTTCATCCTCAATCTTGATCTTTAACGCCTCTCCACCCTCACGAACCCACTGATTTACGGCAGAGGCAACTTCATTTGCACTCTTATCGCCATCGGTGACCTTCGTCAGATATGTGCGCAGCGTTGAGAAAATGTCATTGGCCATAGAGGTAAGAGTACCTATATCCGCGCAATCTCAATCGCTTCTACTTGCCAACGACTTGCAAGGCCTGATGCGTTCTGGAAAAAGCGGCGATGGACACTTCCAGATACCTCAATCCACTCATCGGGTTTGAGGGTTAGAGCACTTCTCCTAGCCTTGGCGCTCCAGGCGGCGATATCCAGGGTATCTACACCCTTGCCACGTTCCCTAGCGATAATCAGCCGAAACTCAACGACGGTATCACCGCTTGGCAGCTCCTTCTGAATGGCTTTGTCCGATACCCGCCCTCTCAGCAGTAGATCATTGAGTGAATAGTCGGGCTCAATATCTGCGATCTCTTTCTTCTTTTTAACCA
>CANIBB010000009.1:0-16153 GCA_947465575.1 Actinomycetota bacterium
AATGAATCTCCGGTACCAAAGATTTCAATCGTGCCATCGAGGACGTCAGGGGAGAACGTGGGCAGAATCCCGGCCCATGCATCTAAGAGTGTTGATGTTGCCGCTTTAGCTTCGGTGACATTGGGTTGATTGAATGTATCTATTCCAAGAGCAACTCCAACAAGGGCTGTGACCCACTCCCAAATAATAAACTGCGATGCTAGATCACTCTCAATAACTAAATCTGCATCACCGGCGTAGGCTATGGAAAAAACATTTCCAGTTGTGCCATTTTCAACAACGATTGGTAGACGACCAACTTGATTTTTACCAGTTGATTCAGCGACTAACTGTTCTACCCAATCGCTCAAACCTGGCATTCCTGAATCGCCATCGCAGAAAGTGATGTATTGATCGGCCTTATAAGCGATGGCGTAAGCCATGTCGACAACGATTGTTGGATCCTTTAAAAAAGCGGACTTCCTCTCACTTGCGTTATCGAGTAAGACGGAGACATCAACACCGATGAGCGCGCTCGGCACTAAACCAAAGGCACTCAAGACGCTAAATCGACCGCCAACATGAGGGTCGGCATTAATAACGCCATAGCCATCGGCTCTGGCAGCGATATCCAATGGAGAGCCAGGATCGGTAACGATAACAATGTGATCCTGAGGTGCAAGGCGGGCATCGGTAAATAGTTTTTCAAAGAAAGCTCGTTGTGAAGCCGTTTCAATCGTGGCCCCAGATTTAGAGCTGACAACGACCAACATTTTTGATGCATCAGCGTTTGCAATATGTGCAATGTAATTAGGATCAGTGGAATCTAGGATAAAGAGTTCGCGGTTGTAGGTGCGCGCAATCACTTCTGGCCCGAGTGAGGAACCGCCCATGCCACATAAAACTATCTGTGATTTATCGCGATGCTTGGCCGAGAGGGCATCTAATGCAGGAAGTAATTCACGTGAGGCTTCAGGTAAGTCGATCCAATTTAGGCGAACAGCAGCCTCAGTTGCCGCCTCGGCGCCCCACAACGATGGATCCTTTTTGGCTAAGCGTTCATGGGCGGCAAGAAGGTTGAGATATCGTGCATCGGTTCTATCAATTGTAGAGATTGAATTGCCACTTAGTTTGGTCATCGTTTCTGAGCGACCTCTACATTAGCTAGTAAATCTCCCCAGGCTTGTGCAAACTTCTTAACTCCATCGATTTCCAACTCGGTGGTTACGGCATTGAGTGAAATGTTTAGGGCAGAGAGTGATTTGAATACATCAACGGCCGCTGCATAATTTTGAGTAATAGTCTCACCGCGAACTACACCGTGATCAATAACAGCATCCAGGGTGCTCTGAGGCATTGTGTTAACCGTGTGCGGGGCAATTAACTCAACGACATAGCGAGTGTCGTCATAGGCTGGGTCTTTTACACCGGTGGATGCCCAGAGTGGGCGTTGAACGTGCGCTCCGCGCTCTACCTGAGTCGACCAACGTGGGGACGCGAACTTCTCTTCAAATAGTTGGTAGGCAAGGTGGGCATTGGCGATAGCTGCTTTGCCAAGGAGTTCAAGGGCTTCAGGACTGCCATCCTTTTTAAGCAATGCATCAACGGCGGAATCAATACGACTGACAAAGAATGATGCCACTGAATGAACATGAGAGGGATTAGTTGCCGCCTCTATACCGGCAATGTATGCATCAATAACTGCGCCGTAACGTTTGACGGAAAAGATAAGTGTGACATTTACCGAAATTCCTTCGGCAATAAGAGCGGTAATTGCAGGAAGGCCTTCGAGCGTTGCCGGAACTTTTATCATCAGGTTGGGGCGATCGATAATGCTCCACAACTCTTTGCCTGCTGCAATAGTTGCGGCGGTATCACTGGCTAGTCGTGGATCAACTTCAATGCTCACGCGGCCATCAACACCCTTACTTGAGGAGTAAATATCACGAAAGAGGTCGCAGGCATTTCTCACATCATCGGTTGTCAATTTCTTTACACAATCATCTACGCTGACGTTTTTTAATAGCGCTATGTCACTGGCATATTCTTCGGCCCCTGCAATAGCTGCAGCGAAGATACTAGGATTAGTAGTTACTCCTACAACGCCAGAGTGCGCGATACGAGAGGGGAGTGAGTGAGCGTCGGTCCCAGTAATTTTGGCGCGTGATAAATCATCGAGCCAGATTGAGGTTCCGCCCTTAGCTACGTCGGTAACGCTCATTTCAACGCTGCTTTAACGCGACTGACAACATTATCAACGCTGAAACCAAATTCATTGAATAGGCGCTTAGCATCGGCTGAGGCGCCGTAGTGCTCGAGTGAGATTGATATGCCGGAGTCTCCAATTAATTCGCGCCAACCTTGAGCGATTCCAACTTCGATACTCACCTTCAACTTAATCGATGCTGGAAGTACTGACTGCTTGTAAGCGCTATCTTGCTCGGCAAACCATTCAAGACACGGAGCGCTCACAACTCGAACATTGATTGACTCTAGAGACAACGCGCTTTGAACATCTAGCGCTAAGGAGACCTCAGATCCAGTTGCAATCAAAATCGCGACTGGGTTATCACAATCCTTGAGAACGTAAGCACCACGTGCCGTGCCTGATGCTGGCGCACAAATCGCACGATCAAAAACAGGGAGATTTTGGCGGGATAGAAGGATTCCAGCTGCCCGGTTTCGAATAATTATCTGCTTCCACGCTTCAGCCACTTCATTGGCATCACCAGGTCTGATTACATCTAATCCAGGAATTGCACGCAGCGCAGCAAAGTGTTCGATGGGCTGGTGTGTTGGACCATCCTCGCCAACTCCAATCGAGTCATGAGTCCAGACGAAGGTCGATGCAATATTCATAAGTGCAGCTAATCGAACGGCAGGACGCATGTAGTCGCTAAAGACTGCAAAGGTTCCACCGAAGGATCGGGTCAGACCATGTAGCGCGATTCCGTTAAGGATTGATCCCATAGCATGTTCGCGAATTCCAAAGTGAATTATCCGCCCGTAAGGATGAGCGCCTTTGATCGCGCTAGTAAGTGGAAGAAATGATCCACCGCCTTCAATGCTTGTGTTATTTGATCCTGCTAAATCAGCTGAACCACCCCACACTTCAGGCAGAGTTTTCGCAATTGCATTAATGACATCGCCGGATGCTGCGCGGGTGGCAATATCTTTTCCTGGTGCAAAAATGGGAATTTCAGCATCCCAGTTGGCAGGAAGTGCGTGAGTACGAAGACGTTGAAGCAACGCAGCCTCTATCGCATTGGATGCCGACCACTTGGAAAACTCTAAATCCCACGCAGTGCGAATTGCGGCGCTACGTACTTTAACTTGACGAACGTGAGCCAGAACTTCATCCGGCATAGCAAATTTCTCTTCTGGGTCTAAACCCAAAAGAGTTTTAGTTGCAGCAATTTCTTCATCTCCAAGGGCAGAACCATGTGATTTACCAGTACCGCGCAGATTTGGCGCTGGCCATGCAATCACTGTCTTTAGACGGATGAGAGTGGGCTTGATAGTTTCGGCTTTAGCCGTGAGCATCGCCGAATCGAGAGCTGCTATATCGACGTTGCCATCGGCGGCCGCTGCTACATCAATAACGTGCCAGCCGTATGCCCGGTAGCGCATTGAGACATCTTCGGTGAATGCGTTATGTGTATCGCCTTCAATCGAAATTCGATTGTCGTCATAAATAATATTTAAATTTCCAAGCTCCTGTGTTCCGGCAAGGGAAGAGGCCTCGGCGCTGACGCCCTCTTGCAAATCACCATCAGAACAAATTACCCAGATGTTGTGATCAAAGATTGATTTGTCGGCCTCCGGATCCAGTAATCCACGCTCATATCGCGCGGCCATTGCCATTCCTATCGCCGTTGCAACGCCCTGACCAAGTGGACCCGTCGTCATTTCTACTCCCGCAGTGTGTCCATACTCTGGGTGCCCGGGAGTTAGTGAACCCCACGTTCTAAATGTTTGTAAATCCTTCAACTCAAGGCCATAACCACTGTAAAAAAGTTGGGTATACAACGTAAGTGATGAGTGTCCGCACGAAAGAATAAAGCGATCGCGCCCAAGCCATTGTGGATCAGCTGGATCATGAACTAAATGTCGTTGAAATAGGAGGTAGGCAACTGGCGCCAGTGACATTGCAGTGCCTGGGTGACCATTACCAGCCTTTTGAACAGCATCGGCCGCTAACGCGCGAGCGTATGCAATCGCACGATCATCGAGTTCGGTCCAACCTACAACTGAGTTCATTTACTTATTTCCATTTCTTCTCGTTGTACTGATAACCAGACTTTCCATGCACCAATCCACACCAAAGTTGAACCCGCTAAATGAGCAGCAACAAGTAGTTCTGGAACTCCTTGAATATATTGAATCCATCCGATTGCACCTTGAGCAATCGTTAATAAGGCAAAGATTGCAAGTAGTTTTTTAGTCTGCTCGCTGGTCTGTCTCGCCAAAAAGAAGGCCAAGGTGAGTGCTATCAATAACGCTACTGAAATTCCGTGCAGCAGGGCAGCGCTTTGAATACGAATATGTAATCTTGGTGCATCAATATCGCCGGCATGTGGACCTGCACCCGTGACTATGGTGCCTAGGATTACTACGAGTGCAGAGAGAGTCACGTGAAGGCGGGAAAAAACATCGGGCTGCAAAGGTGAGATCTTCTTGGCTGCGGGCCTATGTCGCCTCGTGTATAAAGATGTCGCAGCGGCGATAAGAATCGCCGACAGCAGGTAATGGCTTGCAACTGAAATTGGATTTAAATTGGTAAGGACGGTGATGCCACCCAAAACTCCCTGTCCGAAAATTCCAAGAAACTGTCCAATGGCAAGTATGCGCAGATCCTTTCTTCCACTGCGAAGAACTGCGATGAGAGTTACCAAGGCCGCTACAACGAGAACAAAAGTTAGTAATCTATTTCCAAACTCAATCCACGAGTGAAGTTGGCCTTCGGCTTGACCCGCTACAGGCGTGTAGGAGCCTGGAGTGCATTCGGGCCATGTTGGACAGCCAAGGCCCGAACCGGTCAATCGGACCGCACCACCTGTAACGACGAGAGCGGCTTGGAGAAATAGGAGGATGGCAGTTGCTGGAGAGAGAATCCGCTTAGCTAGATTGGCGGCTTTACTCATGGCCTTACCCTATTGCCCAGCGTGGCTTGAGGCTTGAAGTGGCCAATTGTGTCGAATTACGACACAATACTGTTGTGAAAATCGACGGGGGCCAAAAGCCGATAAAGAGTGAGGATCCACGCACCCGCGACCTCGTCGCACGTTCAATTCTTGAAAACGGTCCATCGAGTGCCGCCACTCTTGCCACTCGTTTAGGCTTAACGCCGGCAGGGATCCGTAGACATTTAGATTTGCTTGTCGCTGATGGGGTACTTGAAGCCCGCGAACCGCATGCCGCTTTGACCAGAGGCAGAGGCCGTCCATCAAAAGTCTTTCTGATGTCGGACTCAGGGCGACAGAAATTTGAACACTCATACGATGATTTAGCAGTCTCAGCCCTTAAATTTATGTCGGCTCAATTGGGTGATCATCTGGTAAATGCTTTTGCAAATAATCGCGCCGAAGATATCGAACGCCAAGCCGCGATTGCGATCTCAAAGAAAGCTAAGAAAAGCGTTGCCCTTGCCGAGTTTTTAACGCAACAAGGTTATGCCGCCAGTCTTGAATCTCGCCCACTCGGTGAGGAGTTATGCCAGCATCACTGCCCAATTGCACATGTGGCCTCTGAGTTCCCGCAACTGTGTGAGGCTGAGACTGAAGCACTTTCACGTTTACTTGGTACACACGTTCAACGCCTTGCAACAATTGCACATGGCGATGGCGTTTGTACAACTTTTATTCCAACACCACAAACTAACTCCAACAATGGAAAGGTACGTGCATGACAATCGCACATCCAGAACTCGAAGGCCTCGGAAACTACGAATACGGCTGGTCGGATAAGAGTGAAGTCGGTACTAATGCACGCCGCGGAATTAACGAGGATGTCGTTCGAGACATCTCAGAAAAGAAGTCCGAGCCACAGTGGATGCTAGATATGCGCTTAAAGGGTCTCGCTCTTTTTGAAAAGAAACCTATGCCTACATGGGGTTCAGATTTATCAGGTATTTTCTTTGACACAATCAAATACTTCGTACGCTCGACTGAAAAGCAGGCAGCCACATGGGATGATCTTCCAGAAGAGATTAAAAATACATACGATCGTCTTGGTATCCCTGAGGCAGAGAAGCAGCGATTAGTTTCTGGTGTCGCCGCGCAGTATGAGTCAGAGGTTGTCTACCATTCAATTCGTGAAGATTTAGCGGCTCAGGGCGTCATATTTCTAGATACCGATACTGCGCTTAAAGAGCATCCAGAGTTATTTAAAGAGTATTTCGCTACGGTAATTCCTGTTGGCGATAATAAGTTTGCAGCTCTCAACACATCTGTTTGGTCAGGTGGATCATTCATTTACGTACCTAAGGGCGTACACGTAGAGATTCCATTGCAGGCTTACTTCCGCATTAATACCGAGAACATGGGTCAATTCGAGCGAACACTCATCATCGCCGATGAAGATTCATACATTCACTATGTTGAAGGCTGTACTGCGCCAATTTATAAGTCGGATTCACTTCACTCTGCAGTTGTTGAAATCATTGTTAAAAAAGGTGCGCGCGTGCGTTATACAACGATTCAAAATTGGTCTAACAACGTTTATAACTTAGTTACTAAGCGCGCTACTTGTGCAGAAGGTGCAACTATGGAGTGGGTAGATGGAAACATCGGCTCGAAAGTAACGATGAAGTACCCAGCAATCTTTTTGATGGGTCCACATGCAAAGGGTGAGACTTTATCTCTAGCATTTGCGGGAGAGGGTCAGCATCAAGACTCAGGTGCAAAAATGGTTCACGCTGCGCCATACACCTCATCTTCAGTAATCTCGAAGTCAGTTGCCCGCAATGGTGGACGTACGTCCTATCGTGGACTCGTCCAAGTTCAAGAGGGCGCGCATCACTCAAAGAGCACCGTCAAGTGCGATGCACTTCTTGTCGACACAATTTCTCGATCCGATACGTACCCATATGTTGATATTCGTGAAGATGATGTGTCAATGGGTCACGAAGCAACGGTTTCGAAGATCAGTGATGATCAACTTTTCTACCTCATGTCGCGTGGACTAACTGAGGATGAAGCTATGGCCATGATTGTCCGTGGCTTTATCGAGCCAATCGCGCGCGAACTTCCTATGGAGTACGCCCTTGAGCTCAATCGTCTAATTGAACTTCAAATGGAAGGCGCAGTTGGTTAATGTCTCTTTTAACAAGTAATTATTTAGTTCCAACAGGGCGAGAAGAGGCTTGGCGCTTCACGCCGCTCAAACGCTTACGTGGTTTGCACGATGGCCAAGCGGTAGTGGGCGATCGCTCATCACTGGTTGCTCAATCGGCATTACCTATGGGCGTTACTTTCATCCGTGAGAACCTTGAGCCACTTGCACATAGTGATGATGTAATCATTGAGCGTATTCGTGGGCTATCGGGCGAAGTTGCACATCTTTCTATTGCGGCAAACACAGAGTTATCTGATCCGATATTTCTAGGGCGCAGCAATGGCGCACTCGATACCGCTGAACTCTCACGAGTTCGCATTTCGCTGGGTGTTCACGCAGTAGCAACCGTCGTGGTTGAAAACACTGGCGATACCATCTTGGCCGAGGATTTAGAGATCTCGCTAGCACCTGGAGCATCCCTTAAGTTCATCACTCTTCAGGAGTTTGATTCTAAAAGCGTTTACACCGCGCGCCATCATGCAGTAATCGATAAAGATGCGCACTATAAATCAATTACTGTCACAGTTGGGGGCGACGTAGTTCGCATCCTTCCGACGGTTGAATTCATCGCACCTGGTGGCTCCGTTGAACTTCTCGGTGTCTATTTCGCAACTGCTGGACAATTCTTTGAGCACCGGATGCATGTAGATCATGCCGTTCCAAACGCTAAATCTCGGGTGAATTTCAAAGGTGCACTTGCCGGTAGAGATGCCCACACTGTGTGGATTGGCGATGTACTAATCCGCGCAGTTGCCGAGGGCACTGACACATATGAACTCAATCGCAACTTACTTTTGAGTGATGGTGCGCGCGCCGATTCAGTACCTAATTTGGAGATCGAGACTGGCGAAATCGTTGGTGCTGGACATGCAAGTACTACAGGGCGATTCGATGACGAGCAGCTTTTCTATTTAATGTCACGTGGAATTACCCTTGAGAATGCACGGCGTTTAGTTGTCCGCGGTTTCTTCAACGAAATTATCACCGAAATTGGCAATGAGGTTATTCAAGATCGGTTAATGAATCGAATTGATGCTGAGCTAGAAAAAGCAGGTGCTTGAGTGGCAGATTTTCAGTTAGATCAGCTAGTGAGCGGCCAGCCAGTCAAGTTTGAAAAGGGCGACAAGACTATTTGTGTCACACGAGTAGGAGATGAGGTCTTTGCAATTGATGACGTTTGTACTCACTCTGAGGCCTCGCTCTCTGAAGGCGATGTCACCGATTACAAAATTGAATGCTGGTTACATGGCGCAGAGTTTGATTTGCGTACAGGTGAGGCGCTCACGCTTCCAGCAAATATTGCAGTTAAGACATATCCAGTAACAATCGTTGCAAATTCCGTCACAGTAGAGATTTAAGAGAGAAGAGAAGACTATGAGCACTTTAGAGATTCGTAACTTGCAAGTAAGCGTCAATACTGAAAATGGCGCGGTAGATATTCTCAAAGGCGTTGATCTGACAATCAAGTCAGGTGAAACTCACGCCATCATGGGTCCAAATGGTTCCGGCAAATCAACGTTGGCCTATTCAATTGCTGGCCATCCTAAATACACAATTGTTGGTGGCTCGGTCACTCTCGATGGCGCCGACGTTCTTGCGATGACCGTTGATGAGCGAGCAAAAGCTGGACTCTTTTTAGCCATGCAGTATCCAGTTGAAGTTCCTGGAGTCTCTGTCTCCAACTTTTTGAGAACAGCAGCCACGGCCCTTCGCGGAGAAGCACCAAAGCTACGCACATGGGTTGGCGAAGTTAAAGAGGCCATGGAGGCGCTGAATATGGATCCCGCATTCGCATCTAGAAATGTGAACGAGGGTTTCTCTGGTGGCGAGAAAAAACGCCACGAGATTATGCAACTCGAACTTCTCAAGCCAAAAATTGCAATCCTAGACGAGACTGATTCAGGCCTAGATGTCGATGCACTACGCATTGTCTCGGAAGGTGTTAACCGCGCGAAAGCCAACAATAACTTGGGTGTTCTATTGATTACTCACTACACCCGTATCTTGAAATACATCAAGCCAGATTTTGTTCATGTTTTTGCTAATGGTCACATTGTTGAAGAGGGTGGACCTGATTTGGCCGACAAGTTAGAGGAAAATGGCTACGCAGATTATGTGAGCAAGTAAGAAAGCATGTCGTTTTCCGCCGCACAGATACGTAAAGATTTCCCAATCTTTGAGCGTACTGTTCGCGACGGTAAAAAACTCATTTACTTAGATAGTGGCGCCACGAGCCAGAAGCCAAACTCGGTTATTGAAGCTGAAAGTAATTTTTATAGATTTCATAACTCCGCGGCTCATCGGGGAGTCCATCAATTGGCAGAAGAGGCCACCGATGCCTATGAAGGCGCGCGTGACATCGTGGCAAAGTTCCTGGGTTCACCAGGAGGCGCAAGTGAAATAGTTTTCACGAAAAGTGCTACTGAGTCTCTGAATTTACTGGCATATTCAATGGGCAATGCTCCTATTGGCAATCGGTTTACTTTAGCTGCTGGCGATCGCATTGTGGTTACAGAGATGGAGCACCACTCAAATTTGGTTCCATGGCAACAGTTGGCCGCTCGAACGGGGGCGGATTTAGCATGGTTCTCAGTTACGCCAGAGAGTCGCTTGGATTTATCGTCGATTAAAGATGTGATCACTCCAAATACCAAAGTGGTTGCGCTCACTCATCAATCCAATGTTCTCGGAACTGTCAATCCACTTGAAGAGATAGTCGCAAGGGCGCATGAAGTTGGAGCTGTCGTAATTTTAGATGCCTGCCAATCAGCACCTCACATGCCAATAGATGTAAAAGCGCTCGGTATAGATTTCCTAGTGTTTTCAGGACATAAGGCGCTTGGACCTACTGGAATTGGTGTTTTGTGGGGACGCACTGAACTCTTAAACGAACTCCCACCATTTCTTTTCGGCGGTTCAATGATTGAAATGGTGACGATGACTACGGCGACGTGGGCACCCGTTCCTCAAAAATTTGAAGCCGGAGTTCCCAATATGGCCCAAGCCGTTGGTCTTGGCGCTGCTCTGGAATACCTAACGCAGTTGGGCATGGATAAGGTCCATGCCCATGAGCGTGCACTGACCGGCTATCTCTTGGAGAAATTGAAATCTATTAAAGATATAAGAGTTGTTGGACCCTCTGATACCTATGAGCGCGGCAGCGCAGTCTCGTTTACTGTGGCCGATATTCATCCCCACGATGTGGGGCAATTTTTAGATAGTCAAGGCATTGCCGTTCGCACCGGGCAGCACTGTGCATGGCCACTTGCTAAACGAATGGATGTTCCTGCAACTACGCGCGCCTCTCTCTATCTCTACAATGATGAAAGCGATTGTGATGCTTTAGTAGATGGAATAATCGGCGCACAAAGATATTTTGGAAGGCTCTAACGTGGAGTTAGATTCGCTCTATCAAGAGGTGATTCTCGATCACTACAAACATCCTCAAAACAAGGGATTGAGCCCTACATTTGATGCACAAGTTCATCATGTCAATACAAGCTGTGGCGATGAAATTACCTTGAATATTGATTTAGAGGGGGATGTAATTAGCTCCCTAACATGGGATGGACAAGGCTGTTCAATTTCACAGGCAAGTGTCTCAATGATGAGCGATCTACTCACGGGAAAGAGTTTAGAAGAGGCTAACGTTGTCGTTAATTCTTTCTCCCAGCTCATGGCTAGCAAGGGTACTTCGGTAGGGGATCCTGAGATATTGGAAGATGCAGTTTCATTTGCGGGAGTTTCAAAGTTTCCAGGTCGTGTAAAGTGCGCACTTCTTGGTTGGATGGCTTTTAAAGATGTAGCAATTCAAGCGCAGGCCGAGTAAGTAAATAGATCAAGGGGAGAGCGATGACTACAAGCGTAGATGATGTGACTGAGGCGATGAAGGATGTGGTTGACCCCGAACTCGGAATCAATGTTGTTGACCTGGGTTTGATTTACGACGTGATGGTAGATGAAGCCAACATTGCAATTCTCAATATGACTTTAACTTCGGCGGCCTGCCCGCTGCAAGATGTCATTGAAGATCAAACGCGACAAGCGTTGGCCGGCATGACGAGTGATGTGAAAATTAACTGGGTTTGGATGCCACCTTGGGGCCCAGACAAAATTTCTGATGATGGGCGTGATCAACTTCGTGCCTTAGGATTTACGGTTTAGCGCCAAACTGCTTAAGGTAGAGCCATGTCTAACCATGCTATTTGGATGACCCATAGGTCAATGACGGCCGACCAATCGGTCAAAGAAGTTAAGTTAAAGCCAGGAACGGTTAAGCGAATTTTGTCTTTCGCGAGACCGTACCGAAAAGCAATCCTTATCTTTCTGGCGACCGTTGTTGTCGATGCCGCACTGATAGTTACAACGCCACTTCTTTTGTTGCGCCTGATCGATGATGGTGTTATTCCTAAAAACGGTGATCTCATTACAAAGTTGGCAGTTATTGTCGGGCTACTTGCGATTGCCGATGCTGGCGTAAGTTTGTTGGGGCGCTACTTTTCCTCCCGTATTGGGGAAGGTCTAATTTACGATTTACGCTCACTCGTTTTTGCCCACGTTCAGCGGCAATCGATCGCATTCTTCACTCGAACACAGACTGGTGCGCTTATATCGCGCATCAACTCGGATGTTATGGGAGCGCAGCAAGCATTTACCGCCACACTTTCGGGCGTCGTCAGCAATGTTGTTTCACTTGTCCTAGTTGGCGTGACCATGATGATTTTATCGTGGCAAATCACGATCTTCTCGCTGCTCTTGCTTCCTGTCTTTCTTATTCCTACTAAATGGGTAGGACGCAAACTTCAAGCTCTTACCCGCGAGTCCTTCAATGTAAATGCAGAGATGTCGAGCACGATGACTGAGCGTTTCAATGTTTCAGGTGCAATGTTGGTAGCTCTTTACGGTCAGCCAAAGCGCGAGGAGGAGTTCTTTCGCTCACGCGCAAGAAGAGTTGCAGACATCGGAATTAAATCGGCGATGCTCAATCGCCTCTTCTTTATCGCGCTGACAAGCGTTGCGGCAATTGCTACAGCCTTTGCATATGGCATTGGTGGTCACTTAGCGATTAACGGGGGAGTCACGGTTGGAACCCTGCTTGCAATAACAGCATTACTTGCCCGTCTTTACGGACCTTTGACCGCTCTCTCAAATATTAGAATTGATGTGATGACTTCTCTAGTCTCATTCGAACGGGTCTTCGAAGTTCTCGATTTGCATCCAATGGTGGAAAATCGCGAGGGTGCGATTGCGTACCACGCTAAGAATCCTCGTATTGAATTCGCCAATGTAGGTTTTGCCTATCCCAAAGCAAATGAGATTTCACTTGCATCATTAGAGTCTGCCGCTAAGCCCGAAACGGTTGAAACCGGTGAGGTGCTCAAGGCTCTCTCATTCATTGCAGAACCAGGAACTCTCACCGCACTTGTTGGGCCGTCGGGTGCAGGTAAAACTACAATTAGTGCATTGATTCCAAGGCTCTACGATGTTACTTCGGGCTCAATCTCAATCGACGGTCATGACATTCGAGATTTAACTTTGGAGTCGCTGCGAAATTCAATAGGCGTGGTCATGCAAGATGCCCACTTGTTTCACGAAACTATCGCTGAAAACCTGCGTTATGCAAAATCGGATGCAACTGAAGATGAAATGAAGGCTGCATGTGAAGCTGCACAAATTTGGAAGTTGATCCAAGCCTTACCTAATGGTCTAGACACGATGGTGGGAGAAAGAGGACATCGTTTATCTGGTGGCGAAAAACAACGATTAGCAATCGCGCGACTGCTTTTGAAATCGCCGGCTGTGGTCATCCTCGACGAAGCCACTGCGCATCTAGATTCGGAAAATGAGTCCCTTGTTCATGCCGCCCTCGAAAGCGCACTTAAGGGACGAACAAGCATCGTAATCGCTCACCGCTTAAGCACGGTCAGAGATGCCGATCAGATTCTAGTTTTAGAGAATGGCTCGATTGTTGAACGTGGAAAGCATGACGAGCTGGTCGCTCTCGGGGGACTCTATGCCGATCTATATAACCGCCAAGATTTAACGGGTTCGACGAATTAGTATCCGTCCATAAATCACAAGACCGCAGAAAAATAACCACTGCAGGGCATATGCCATGTGCGGGCCATCGCTTAAGACTGGCAGCTCTGCGGAAACTGCTGGGCTCAGCGATTCATCGGAGCCGTTAAGTAAATCTATGTAATATTTCTCAGTTTGAAGTCGGGATTGCGCATTAAGTTTTGAAACTAAACCCGTACCTTTTTCAGGCAGTGCAAAAAACTTTCCATGGGGCAGCGAGGAATCCAGACGAAGTCGCCCAGTTATTTGGACTTGTCCTTGTGGAGTCTTAGTAACTATGGGCGCAGTCGTAGCGGTTCTTCCCGCTTTTACCCATCCACGATCTACCCAAAAACGTTTACCATCAAGGGAGGTGAATAGAGTGAGAACTTCGAAACCATAAACACCCTCTGAATACCTATTGCGTAGAAGTATCTGATTTTTGGAATCGAATTGACCAGAGGTTGTGACACTCTGCCATTCAAATTGGGCAGGTGTTGCATCAACAGTGGTGAGTGGCACTGGT
Source organism: Actinomycetota bacterium (assembly GCA_947465575.1). Classification (GTDB taxonomy): domain Bacteria; phylum Actinomycetota; class Actinomycetes; order Nanopelagicales; family Nanopelagicaceae; genus Planktophila. The sequence goes on from CANIBB010000009.1 coordinate 13,898, forward strand.
GCAATGGCAATATGCTCCAAAATCATTGAATTGCGAGCATGTCGATCAACTCCACGTTGATACTGCCATTGTGCCGCCCATAAACATAAAAGGATAAGAGCGAGGGCTACCAATGATTTAAATATGGCCCAAGGCTCTCTTTGCATGGCTCTACTTTAGATTAAGAAAGTGAACGAGGATTCTCTTCATGTACGTTTACCCCACGAATAAAGGTTTCGCGGCCGGCATTTGCAATAACAACGGCAAAGTAAGGCAGAGCGACAGCTCCGAGAAGGGCGACCCACCGATAGGGACTAGGTAGAATCACCGTCAGAATGAAACAAGCTGTTCTAACCATCATCGAAATAAAGTAGCGTTTTTGTCGAGATGCTTGGTCGGCACTTAACGCTTTAGGCGCGCTGGTAATATCAAAGATTTCCTTTTCATCGGCCATAGAGGTAAGCCTATTGCCAGCCACGCGCCGATGCATCTTTTGAATACTTATCAGTACCCACTAGATTTACATTCATGAGTTCATTGGCCCTTGTTACTGGTGGCAATCGTGGAATCGGCTTGGCTATAGCGCACGCTCTCAAGGCCGCCGGCCATGAAGTTGTTGTGACCTATCGTTCAGGCGCGGCACCAGCTGAGTTCAACTCCGTTGTGATGGATGTGACCTCGACGGAGAGCGTTGATTCAGCCTTTGACTCCATCGAAGCACAGTGGGGTTTACCAGAAATCATTGTTGCCAACGCTGGTATTACAAAAGATGGCCTAGTGATGCGAATGAGCGATACCGACTTTGAAGATGTTATTAATGCAAATTTAACTGGCGCATTTCGCGTTGCACGACGAGCGACTAAAGGTTTATTAAAGTTAAAACGCGGCCGTTTAATATTTGTTGGTTCAGTTGTAGCAACAACAGGATCTGCAGGACAGGTGAACTACGCCTCCAGTAAATCGGGCTTAGTGGGAATGGCTAGATCTTTTGCCCGTGAAATTGGTAGCCGAGGTATTACCTCCAATGTAATTGCACCTGGATTTGTCGAAACCGATATGACTTCTGGATTGGATGAAAAGCGCCGTAATGAAATTGCAGCCTCAGTTCCTCTGGGGCGTTTCTGTACTGCACAAGAGATAGCCGAAGTAGTTGCATTCATCGCATCACCACAAGCAAGCTATATAACCGGGGCTTTAATCCCGGTTGATGGCGGATTAGGCATGGGACACTAAATGGGAATACTTGAAGGCAAGAAAATACTCGTTACCGGAGTGTTAACCGACGCATCGATTGCATTTCATATTGCGCGAATTGCCCAAGAACAAGGAGCCGAAGTAGTCCTCTCCTCCTATGGTCGAGTACTCTCTTTAACAACTCGTATCGCAGGACGTTTACCAAAGCCTGCACCAATCGTTCAGTTAGATGTGACAAACACTGACGATCTCGCTGCACTCGAATCTCGTGTACGTGAGCATTTTCCAGATGGTCTTGACGGTGTTGTGCACTCAATTGGTTTTGCACCAGAAGCTGCCCTTGGCGGGAATTTTCTCAACACCTCATGGGAGGATGTTTCGACTGCGCTGCATGTTTCAGCTTTTTCGCTTAAAGCACTGACAATGGCTGCGCGCCCACTATTTAATGGCGGCGGATCAGTTGTTGGTCTAGATTTCGATGCTGCAGTTGCCTGGCCAAAGTATGACTGGATGGGTGTTGCCAAGGCCGCTCTTGAATCCACATCTCGTTACCTTGCGCGAGATTTAGGCGCAGAAAACATACGAGTTAATTTAGTTGCCGCTGGACCAATTCGTACGATGGCAGCGAAATCAATCCCTGGCTTTGAAGAGTTTGAAAAAGTCTGGAATGAGCGCTCACCACTTTTCTGGGATGTAACCGATCCCGTCCCGGCTGCTCAGGCAACGGTCGCTCTTCTATCCGACTGGTTTCCTAAGACTACGGCTGAAATCATCCATGTCGATGGCGGCCTGCATGCGATGGGTGCCTAAAACCCGCTCGATTTCGCGCTTTTACCCCCCTCGGGTATCCTTTGCCACAGACCAGTGGCCTAACAGCTCACTGCAAGAGGAGTTACCGCTCCCACCTTCTTTGCCACTAGTGCGAGCTGGTTCGTCGGATGAGATGAGTTTATCCATCCTTGCGGTTTTCTTTTTTGCAGACGCTGTAACACCAAAGCGTTTGACTTAACCGAAGGAGCACACAGTCAGCACTGAACCACGCATTAATGATCGAATTCGCACACCTCAAATTCGTTTGATCGG
>CANIBB010000010.1:0-15638 GCA_947465575.1 Actinomycetota bacterium
ACTGGCGGAGATTGGGATTCACTCGTTCAGGAAATTGGTGCTACAAAAGAGGAGCGCGTAGTTGTAAATATGGGTCCACAACACCCATCAACTCACGGTGTACTCCGTTTAGTTCTTGAGCTCGAAGGCGAAACTGTCACAGAGGTCCGTTGTGGAGTTGGATATCTTCACACTGGAATCGAAAAGAACATGGAGTTCCGTAACTGGACCCAAGGCACAACTTTTGTAACCCGCATGGATTATTTAGGACCAATATTTAACGAGACGGCATACTGCTTAGCCATTGAAAAACTTCTTGGCATTACTGAAGATGTTCCAGAGCGCGCCAGTGTTATCCGAGTGATGATGATGGAACTCAATCGAATCTCTTCACACATGGTCGCCCTTGGTACCGGTGCCCTCGAGCTCGGCGCCATTACTCCTATGTTCTTCGCATTTCGTGAACGAGAAATCGTCCTCGATATCTTTGAAATGATCTCTGGTCTACGCATGAATATGGCCTATATCCGCCCAGGTGGCGTTCAGCAAGATCTTCCAGAGGGCGCAATCCCAAAAATTCGGGATGCAGTAAAACTCATGCGCAAAAACTTTAAGGACAACACATCCCTGCTTGTCGGAAACTCCATTTGGATGAAGCGGACCCAAGGAATCGGTTACTTAGATTTAGCGGGCGCAGCAACTCTTGGCATCACTGGTCCCGTTCTTCGTTCAACTGGAATGCCTTGGGACTTACGTAAAGTGCAGCCATATTGCGGATATGAAAACTACAACTTTGATGTTGTTACTGCCGATACATGTGATGTTTATGGGCGCTTCCTCATTCGCATGAATGAACTTGAGCAGTCATTGCGCATCATCGAACAGGCCTTAGATAAGTTGGAAAATCTAGATGGCGCACCAGTAATGGTTGCCGACAAGAAGATTGCTTGGCCAGCCCAACTTGCCCTTGGCAGCGACGGACTTGGCAACTCTCTAAATCACATTCGCGAAATAATGGGAACTTCGATGGAGTCCTTAATTCACCACTTCAAATTAGTTACAGAGGGTTTTCACGTTCCAGCCGGTCAGGTTTATCAGGCGATTGAATCTCCTCGCGGAGAGCTAGGCGCACACGTTGTATCCGACGGTGGTACTCGTCCTTACCGTGTTCACTTCCGTGAGCCATCATTTAATAACTTACAAGCAACCTCTGCAATGAGTGAGGGCGGAATGATCGCTGACATTATTGGTGCAGTTGCATCTATCGACCCAGTTATGGGAGGAGTTGACCGCTAATGGATTATTCTCTGCAAGATCTTGCAACCATGGATTCAATTATCAAACGCTATCCGCGATCCCGCTCTGCAATCATGCCATTACTGCACTTTGTACAGTCGCGCGTTGGCTTTGTTAACGGTGAAGGCATCGAACTTATTGCAAAACTTTTATCTCTAGAAACGGCAGAGGTTTCCGCCGTTGCTACTTTTTACACTCAATACAAACGCAAACCCGTTGGTGAATACCATGTTGGCGTATGCACAAATACCCTTTGCGCTGTAATGGGCGGGGATGCAATATTTGCTGGCCTTAAAGAGCACCTCGGCGTAGAGAACGATGGCGTCACTGCCGATGGCAAAGTCTCACTCGAACATATCGAGTGCAATGCCGCATGTGACTATGCCCCAGTTGTTATGGCGAACTGGGAGTTCTATGACAATCAGACTGTTCAATCGTCAAAAGATTTAGTTGATTCGATGCGCAATGGAAATCCGACACCTCCTACCCGTGGCCCGAACTCATTAGTTACCTGGAAAGAGGCCTCGGCCGTGCTTGCTGGAATCAATGATGGAAAAGCCAATGAAGGCATTCAGGCCGGTGAACCATCACTGCTTGGGTTAAAACTTTCGAAAGAGGGCAAGTAATGGCAAAGTTAGTGCCCGTACTTTCAGCACATTGGGACGAGAAAGATTCATTCACGATTGAGGCCTACACACGTCATGGTGGATATACAGCCTCTAAAAAAGCTTTAGCAATGGATCCAGATGCCGTTATTCAATTAGTTAAAGATTCTGGACTGCGAGGGCGTGGTGGTGCTGGTTTCCCAACTGGAATGAAGTGGGGATTTATTCCACAGGGCGATAACAAAGATCACTACTTAGTTGTTAACGCCGATGAATCCGAACCGGGTACCTGCAAAGACATGCCACTACTTATGGCTAACCCACACGTATTGATTGAGGGCTGCATTATCGCCTGCCATGCAATTCGCGCTAAGCATGCTTTTATTTATATTCGTGGCGAAGTTACACACGTTGTTCGCCGCATGAACCAAGCCATTGAAGATGCCTATAAAGCCGGACATCTCGGTAAAGGTATTGATCTAGTTTTGCATGTTGGAGCTGGCGCATATATCTGTGGCGAAGAAACTGCCCTTTTAGATTCACTCGAAGGCTTCCGTGGGCAGCCTCGTTTGCGACCACCGTTCCCAGCCATTGCTGGTTTGTATGCACGCCCTACCGTTGTAAATAACGTTGAATCAATTGCATCTGTTCCAGAGATAATTTTAAAGGGTGCCGAGTGGTACCAATCCATGGGCACCGAGAAAAGCAAGGGAACGACGCTGTATTCACTATCGGGCCACGTAAATAACCCAGGCCAATTCGAAGCGCCTCTTGGAATTACCTTGCGTGAAATCCTAGAAATGTCCGGCGGAATTCGTAATGGGCATACTTTAAAGTTCTGGACTCCGGGTGGATCATCGACGCCGATATTTACTGCCGAACATTTAGATACTCCACTTGATTATGAAGGAGTGGCTGCTGCAGGTTCAATGCTTGGTACTAAGGCACTACAAATATTTGATGAGACCACTTGTGTTGTGCGTGCCGTACTGCGCTGGACAGAGTTTTATAAGCACGAGTCTTGCGGCAAGTGCACACCATGTCGCGAAGGCACTTGGTGGCTAGTTCAAATCTTACGTGATTTAGAAGCTGGCAAGGGAACCGAAGACGACCTTGCGAAGTTACTCGATCTCTGTGACAACATTTTAGGGCGCTCATTCTGCGCACTAGGTGATGGCGCGACTAGTCCGATAACTTCATCAATTAAATATTTCCGCGATGAATACATCGCACACATGACTCAAGGCGGGTGCCCGTTTGATCCAGTTGCATCAACGCTATTTGTTGGGGCGGGTGCTTAAATGACAACTACTGAAATCGTCGACATGATTACCGTTGTTATTGATGGTTTTGAAGTTAGCGTTCCAAAGGGAACTTTAGTAATTCGTGCAGCTGAGCAGCTTGGAATTCAGATTCCACGCTTCTGTGATCACCCACTGCTTGATCCAGTTGGTGCATGTCGTCAGTGTTTAGTCGATATTGAAATCAATGGTCGTGCATTTCCTAAGCCACAAGCATCATGCACAATCCCTGTTGAGCCAGGAATGATTGTAAAAACTCAACTCACCTCAGCCGTTGCCGATAAAGCGCAGAAGGGTGTGATGGAGCTCTTGCTCATCAACCACCCTCTCGATTGCCCAGTTTGTGACAAAGGTGGAGAGTGCCCACTGCAAAATCAAGCAATGAGCACTGGCCGCAGCGAAACGCGCTTTGAGGGCGTTAAGCGCACATTTGAAAAGCCGATCAATATTTCTTCACAAGTCTTACTTGACCGCGAACGCTGTGTTTTATGCGCACGCTGTACTCGTTTCTCAGAACAAATCGCAAGTGACCCTTTTATTACTCTGAATGAGCGTGGTGCACTTCAGCAAGTTGGAATTTACGAGAAGCAACCGTTCAAGTCATATTTCTCGGGCAACACGGTGCAAATCTGCCCAGTGGGTGCTCTAACCGGTGCTTCTTATCGTTTCCGCGCACGCCCATTTGATTTAGTTTCAACACCATCTGCATGCGAACACTGTGCATCTGGTTGCGATATGCGTACCGATATTCGTAGAGGTAAAACACTTCGCCGTCTTGCTGGTGATGATGCTTCAGTTAACGAAGAGTGGAACTGCGATAAGGGACGATGGGCATTTAAATATGTCACAGCCATAGATCGACTTACCCATCCATTAGTGCGTAACGCAGATGGAGAATTAGTTCAAGCATCGTGGCCAGAGGCTCTTGCCGTCGCAGCTCAGGGATTGAAAGCGAATTCATCGGCAGTACTAGTTGGAGGCCGTGCAACATATGAGGATGCATACGGATACAGCAAGTTTGCACGAGTTGCACTTAATACAAATGATATCGATTTCCGTTCGCGTCTTTCATCGGATGAAGAGCGTGAATTTTTAGCAGCACGCGTAGTTGGTTCATCAACTACCTACCGCGACATTGATCGCGCCGACCATGTACTACTCGTTGGCTTTGAACCCGAAGAAGAGTCACCAATTGTTTTCTTACGTTTAAATAAGCAGTTCCGCAAGCGTGCGCTGAAAGTTACAACCATTGCAAGCAAACTCTCAATAGGAGTTGAAAAACTCAAAGGAGAATTTGTTAAAGTTGCACCTGGTCAAGAAAGCCTTGCAATTTCCTCTCAAGAACTTACGCCTAAATCAGTAATTCTTGTTGGAGAGCGTGCATCTGAAAGCGCTGGAGTGTTAACGGCCGTTGGCGCACTTAGCGATTCAACGGGTGCAAAGATTGCGTGGATCCCGCGCCGTGCAGGTGAGCGCGGTGCGCTCGAAGCTGGAGCCATCGGTAACTTATTGCCAGGCGGACGCCCTGTCGCTGATGCGCCAGCCCGCGTAGATATCGCTGCGCTGTGGGGCATGGATTCATTGCCAACAACTATTGGTCGCAGCAGCGAAGAGATTTTTGCCGCAGTTAATTCAGGTGCTATCGGTGCGCTAGTAGTCGGCGGTGTAGATCCACTCGATGGCGCTAACTCTGTAGCCGCTTTAGCCGCACTTGATAAGGCTTTTGTCGTCAGTTTTGAGATAGCTCCTAGCGAAGTCACAATGCGAGCAGATGTAGTCCTACCCGTTGCCGCGATTACTGAGAAGAGTGGATCATTTTTAAACTGGGAAGGCCGCGCTCGTGCATTTGATTCGGCCGTTCAGGACTCACTTAATCGCAGCGATCTTCGAATTCTCTCCATGATTGCTCAGGAGATGGGCACACCACTGAACCTCGGGACCGTCACAGCTGCAGCCAAAGAGATTGCATCTCTCGGTGTATGGGATGGTGCACGGGCAACAATGAAGTCTGTGAGCGCCGCAAAGGTTCCATCACTCAAAAACGATCAATTCATTCTTAACTCATGGCGCCGTTTACTAGATCTCGGAACGCTGCAAAAGGGTGAAGAAAACTTAGCGGGTACTGCACGTCAGACCGTGGCGGTTATTTCACCAAATCGCGCACATGCCATGGGAGTTGTTGATGGAGATCTATTAAAGATTTCAACGACGCATGGTTCAGTAACTATTTCCGCCTTAGTAGAAGATATACATGACGATGCAATCTGGGCGCCACGTAATTCACGTGGCTCTCAATTACTTGTAAACCTAGGCGCCGGACATGGCGCAGTAGTTACGGTGGTGAAGATATGACAACAGCAGAGTTAATCGGGGCAGATCCAGGCTGGCTAATTACCGTAAAGGCCTTACTTGTCTTTATCTTTTGTGTAGTTCTCACTCTGTTATCTGTTTGGGGAGAGCGTCGCTTAGTTGGTCGCATGCAACAACGTCCAGGGCCAAACCGTGTTGGTCCATTTGGATTAATTCAGGCGCTGGCAGATGGCGTAAAACTGGCGCTCAAAGAGGACATCATTCCGGCAGCTGCCGACAAAATCGTCTTTGTTATAGCCCCAATTATTAGTGCTACGACCTGCTTTATGTCCTTTGCTGTTATTCCAATCACCGGTCCAGTAACTCTCTTTGGCCAAAAGACTGCAATGCAGTTAACAGATCTTCCAATTGGCGTTCTTTACGTATTAGCAATCGCATCCGTTGGTGTGTATGGAATCATTTTGGCTGGTTGGTCATCAGGCTCCACGTATCCACTTCTCGGCGGTCTGCGATCAAGTGCACAGGTTATTTCCTATGAAATTGCGATGGGACTTTCACTCGTAGCTGTATTTATCTATGCAGGATCGATGTCAACTTCTGACATTGTGGCTGCACAATCCACAACTTGGTATGCAGTTGTCTTGTTCCCATCATTTGTAATCTATGCGATATCAATGGTTGGTGAAACTAATCGTGCACCATTTGATTTAGCCGAAGCCGAAGGTGAGCTCGTCGGCGGTTTCCATACTGAGTACTCATCACTTAAATTTGCACTCTTCTTCTTAGCCGAATACGTCAACATAATTGCAGTCTCGGCCCTTGCGACAACGCTCTTCCTAGGCGGGTACCACGCTCCACCACTCCTTGGTTTCACTGAAAACTGGCTAGGTGGTTGGTTCACTGCAATTTGGTTCTTCTCAAAGGTGTTGGTCTTCTTCTTCGTTTTTGTTTGGTTACGCGGAACTCTGCCTCGTCTACGTTATGACCAGTTCATGCAATTTGGCTGGAAGGTTTTAATTCCAGTTTCAATTGTTTGGATCTTGGTTGTTGCAACACTTCGTGTACTTTCATTGCAAGGCGCACCACGTTTAGTAGTCGTAGCCTTCGCAAGCTTTGTAGTTCTTCTGGTGATGTTGGTTAACATCGGTTTTGAAAATGCAAAGAAAAAGAAGGAAATGGCGGTCTTCGATGATGCCCCTTCACCAAGTTTCGCCGTACCAGCTTTGCCGACGAAGAGTGGAGCCGACAATGTCTGAGATCGAACCCTTTAATAGCAACGACAAAGGCCTAGAAAAAGTTGAGTTCACTCAAGTTGATCAGCCTGGCTCTGTTGGAGTATTTGGCCATGCAAAGGGTTTCTGGACGACCTTTGCAACCATCTTTAAAAAGCCTGAAACCGTTGAATATCCAGAGGTTAAAGCCCCTACACAAGAACGCTTTCATGGACGTCACCAGTTAAACCGCCACCCAGATGGTCTTGAGAAATGCATTGGCTGCGAGCTGTGTGCTTGGGCATGTCCTGCAGATGCGATTTATGTTGAAGGTGCAGACAACACTGAAGAGAATCGCATGTCACCGGGTGAGCGATACGGCAAGGTTTATCAGATTAATTATCTGCGTTGTGTCTTCTGCGGACTATGCATCGAAGCCTGTCCGACTCGCGCGCTTACTATGACAAATGAGTATGAACTTGCCGATGATTCACGCGAAAAATTAATCTTCGAAAAAGATGACTTGCTTGGACCATTGCGTGCTGGAATGTTGATGCCGCCACACCCAATGTACCCAGATATGAATGACACTAATTACTACAAGGGTGAAGTAACAGAGGCCCATCCGTCACAGGACGTGAATAAATGAACGATCTCGCACTCCAAGTTGGTCAGACAGCGGCCCCCGAAGCAACTCTCTTTTGGATTCTTGCGCCACTGACTTTGATTGCCGCCCTTGGAATGTTGCTAGTAAAGAAGGCGGTTCATTCGGCGATCTTGATGGCGTTTGTCATGGTCGCTCTTGCAATCTTCTACATCGCCCAGGGTGCGCCATTTCTAGGGATAGTTCAAATAGTTGTCTATACCGGCGCCGTCATGATGCTCTTCCTCTTTATCCTTATGCTGGTCGGTGTTGACTCTTCTGATTCACTCACTGAAACAATCAGAGGACTGCGTCCGATTGCAATTACCGCAGCTCTCGGTTTTGGCGGACTTATGGTTTCACTTCTCGGACGAGCAACCCTTGGTCGAGGCGCAGTTGGAGTTGAAGCCGCTAACGCCGAAGGAAATGTTCAAGGAATTGCACAACTTTTATTCTCAACTTTTGTCTGGCCATTCGAAGTTGTATCCGCGCTCCTAATTACCGCAGCCCTTGGTGCAATGGTTTTAGCCCATCATCACCGAGTTCAAGAGCGTCCGACGCAACGACAACTCTCAATCGAACGCTTCCGCGGTGACTCAATAGCAAATGCCGCTGGATTACCTGCCCCTGGAGTCTTTGCTCGACATAACGCTGTTGACGTGCCAGCGCTTTTGCCAGATGGCACGGCATCTGCCGCCTCCGTCAACGCCAGCTTAAAGGCTCGCGGGGATGTCTTAGATTCATCGCTCTTTGAACTAGGCACCGTCGATACAAGCGTTGAGGAGGAGAAGTAAATGAATGCAGCTAACTATCTCTACCTCTCAGCAATGCTCTTTACTATTGGTGCTGTCGGAGTAGTTGTCCGACGCAATGCAATCGTTGTCTTTATGTGCGTTGAACTCATGCTTAACGCTGCCAATCTTTCATTTGTAACTTTCTCTCGAATTAATGGCGATCTCAATGGCCAAGTAATCGCCTTCTTTACGATGGTTGTTGCAGCTTGTGAAGTCGTAGTTGGTTTAGCAATTATCGTGACGATTTATCGCTCACGTCGATCGGCATCTGTTGACGATGCTAGTTTGTTGAAGCGATAATCATGATGACTTCCAACAGCCTCGTATATTTAATTGCCTTGCCTCTTGCAGGTTCTGCGATTCTTCTGCTTTCAGGACGTCGTAGCGATAAATGGGGACATTTACTCGCAACAGCTCTATCGGCATCATCCTTCTTCGTCGGTCTCTACCAACTCTCATTGATGCTCAGTCGTTCAAATGGTCAGCGCCCAGTCTCTCAGAAGTTATTTGAGTGGATCTCTGTTGGAACATTCAACATTGATGCAGGGTTAATGCTTGATCAGCTCTCTATCTGTTTCGTACTTCTGATTACGGGCGTCGGCACACTCATTCATATTTATTCAATCTCTTATATGTCCCATGATCCAGATCGCCGCCGTTTTTTTGCATTTCTCAACCTCTTTATTGCGGCAATGTTGCTTCTTGTTTTAGGCGATAGCTATCTCAATCTCTATGTTGGCTGGGAGGGTGTCGGTCTTGCCTCCTACCTCTTAATCGGATTCTGGAATCAAAAGCCTGCTTACGCAACGGCATCTAAAAAAGCATTCGTAATGAACCGTATTGGCGACATGGGCCTCTCATTTGCCATCATGATCGCATTTGCCACAATGGGCACGGTTTCATTCTCAGGTATCAAAGAGGCTTCCGGTCATACATCTACTGCAGCATTAACTGCAATCGGCATCATGCTTCTCGTAGCTGCCACTGGAAAATCGGCGCAATTCCCGCTACAGGCATGGCTTGGCGATGCAATGGCCGGTCCAACTCCAGTCTCAGCCCTGATCCACGCGGCAACGATGGTTACCGCGGGTGTCTATTTAATTACTCGCTCTAACTTCATCTTTGATGCCGCCCCTACTGCACAGCTTTTAGTTGTAATTGTTGGCGCAATAACATTGATGTTTGGTGCCTTAATCGGTACTGCCAAAGATGACATTAAGAAGGCACTTGCCGCATCGACGATGTCACAGATCGGCTACATGATTTTGGCGGCCGGTCTTGGTCCAGTTGGATATGCCTTTGCAATCATGCATCTACTAACGCATGGATTCTTTAAAGCTGGAATGTTCCTTGGAGCAGGTTCGGTTATGCATGGAATGAACGATGAAGTCAATATGCGAAAGTATGGAGCGCTCCGTAAGTTCATGCCAATCACTTTTGCAACGTTTGGACTTGGATATTTAGCGATCCTCGGAGTTCCTCCATTTGCTGGCTTCTACTCTAAAGATATGATTATTGAAACCGCCTTTAACTCAGGTGGTACTAAGGGAATTATTCTTGGCTGCGTAACCTTGTTAGGTGCTGGAATTACCGCTTTCTATATGACTCGGGTAATGATCCTTACTTTTACTGGTACTTCTCGTTGGGATGAAGAGGCACATCCACATGAATCCCCATGGCTGATGTGGCTGCCAATGGCAATCCTGGCAATTGGCTCGGTTACATCTGGATATCTCTTAAGTCACGGAGATGCGCTGGTTAACTGGCTATCACCACTATTTGAAAACCATGGCGAACACAGCGAGCTCCTATCACCAATGATTGTTTCGGGTCTTGCCTTATTGATGGTGGCAATTGGAGTGGCATTTGCATTCATCAAGTACTCGCTCAATGAGGTTGATGCCGTTGCTCCTAGTGATGTTTCAATCTTCACGACAGTTGCACGCCAAGATCTAATGCAGGATCGCTTCAACGAGGCGGTGTTTATGCGCCCTGGTCAAGTACTTACGAAGCTCCTTGTTAAGAGCGATGAAGCGGTAATAGATGGCGCAGTGCGAGGTATTGGGCGTGCAGCCCTTGGCTCAGGTGCATCTCTGCGTGGGATTCAGAACGGCTTTGTCCGCAGCTATGCGGCGTTAATTTTGATCGGTGCCGTCGCACTGATTGCAGCGATTTGGGTGGTGACACAATAATGATCTGGTTAACACTCTTAATGGCACTTCCACTTGCCGGCTCGGTGGCAGTAGCTGCCCTTCCAAAGAAAAACGAGAAGTTAGTAAAGCAAGTTGCTTTAGCTACCACTTTGCTAGTTATGGGTGCGACAATTGCAATGGCTGTTGGTTTCCAGCGCGATAATGTTGAGCTGCAATTTGTTGAAAAGTACGCATGGATTCCATCTTTTGGAATCAACTATGCCCTTGGTATTGATGGTCTTGCACTAGTGCTGATCTTGATGTCAACGATTCTTGCCCCAGTTGTAGTTTTAGCTGGTTGGAACGAAGCCCATGGCGGACGTTGGAGTGTTAAAACTTTCTACATCCTTATCCTTGTCCTTGAGACGATGATGATTGGTGTATTTGCCGCAACCGATGTATTCCTCTTCTATGTGATTTTTGAAGCGATGTTAATCCCTGTTTACTTCCTTATTGGAGGATATGGCACGGGAGAGCGTTCAGCGGCAGCTGTTAAGTTTTTGATTTACAGCCTTTTCGGTGGTCTCTTGATGCTGGCCTCAATCATCGCCCTGTACGTGATGTCAGGTGCTCAAGGTGGACATACATTTGATTTAGCTGCACTCTCACAACTTGAGATGAGTTCGACTACACAAAACCTTTTGTTCCTAGGTTTCTTCATCGCCTTTGCTATTAAAGCTCCTTTATGGCCTCTGCATACATGGCTTCCTGATGCTGCAGAATCTGCCACGCCTGGAACATCCGTTCTTCTCCTTGGAGTGCTCGATAAAGTCGGCACCTTTGGAATGATTCGTTACTGCCTAACGCTCTTCCCTGATGCAAGCAAGACCTTCACTCCAGTGATCTTGGTCTTAGCGGTAATCTCAATTGTTTATGGTGCATTCCTTGCAATCGGACAGCGTGACCTAAAGCGTTTGATCGCCTTTACGTCGATCTCTCACTTCGGCTTCATAACCATGGGAATCTTCGCCATGACCTCCCAAGGCCACAGCGGGGCAACGTTATATATGTTTAATCATGGCTTCTCGACGGCGGCACTCTTCTTAGTTGGTGGCTGGATGATCTCGCGTCGGGGATCTTCAACGATTTCAGATTTCGGCGGCCTACAACGTGTTACTCCAGTCATGGCATGGATGTTCTTCCTGGCAGGCATGTCATCTCTTGCACTCCCTGGGCTGTCGAGCTTCGTGAGTGAATTCCTTGTATTAGTTGGAACTTTCACCAGGTATCCAGTCCATGCAATCATCGCAACCTTCGGAATCGTTTTAGCTGCGCTCTATATATTAATTCCAGTTCAGAAAGCGCTTCACGGTCCAACTACTCCCGGTAATGAAAATTTGAGTGATTTAAATCTTCGCGAAAAAATCGCTATCGCACCGGTGATGGCAATTATTATCGTCCTTGGTTTCTATCCATCTCCACTTCTCAAAACCATCAATCCAGCGGCCTCACATGTCATCGCTCAATTGGGCTTTAGCGATCCCGTTCCAACGAATGGAAGCAAATAATGGAGTTCACAGCCCCCGTTCTTAACTACACACTTCTCTCGCCGATTCTGATTCTCCTTGCAGGAGCCTTGATCGGGGTATTGGTTGAAGCCTTTGCATCAAAAGCTCTTCGTCCCGTAATGCAGTTGAGTATCACGGTTGGTACGTTGGTGCTATCGCTTGCCCAAGTCTGGAAAATTCGTAATGAAACTTCAATGACCGCAGCAATGGGATCAGTTGCTATCGACGGTCCAGCGATCTTGTTGCAGGCCTCAATTCTTATTATTGCCATTATCTCTGTCTTTGTAATTGCAGATACCGACCACTTCACCGCCTTAGCGGCAGCTTTGCCAGGCTCCGATGAAGAGCGACATGCAGTCCAGACCGGCAACCAAGTAACCGAGGTTTATCCGCTCACCCTTTTTGCAATCTCCGGAATGATGTTGTTCCCAATCTCAACTGATTTAATTACTTTGTTTGTGGCCCTTGAAATGCTCTCGTTGCCACTGTATTTGATGGCCGGACTTTCACGCCGCCGCCGCTTAGCCTCACAGGAGGCGGCCCTTAAGTACTTCCTTTTAGGCGCTTTCTCATCGGCCTTTTTCCTCTTTGGAATGGCCTATTTATACGGATATTCAGCCTCGGTCACCTTCGCCGGAATCCGCGAAGCAGTTGTCGGCGGAAGTGGCAACGATGTCTTACTTCTGATCGGTATCGCCTTTGTTTCAATTGGTCTGCTCTTTAAAGTCGGCGCAGTTCCCTTCCATGCATGGTCACCTGATGTTTATCAAGGCGCACCAACTCCAATTACTGGCTTCATGGCTGCAGCTACCAAGGTGGCTGCCTTTGGTGCGATGCTTCGTATTTATTACACGGTCTTTGCAAATGCACAATGGTCATGGTCACCTTTACTGTCGGTGATAGCTATTGTCACGATGTTATTTGGTTCGTTAGTTGCAATCGCACAGCGCGATGTAAAGCGTATGTTGGCCTACTCATCGATTGCCCATGCTGGCTTCTTACTTGCAGGAGTCATCGCTTTAAATAAGGCCGGTCTCGATGCCTCTATCTTTTATCTGTTTGCCTACGGAGTTGCAACTGTTGGAGCATTTGCGATCGTGACATTGGTTCGCGACTCCGGGGGAGAAGTTACTGATCTAAATCGTTGGAAGGGCTTAGGAAAGCGTTCCCCATGGATCGCCGCCACATTTGCTGGTTTCTTATTAGCCTTTGCTGGAATTCCTCTTACTAGCGGTTTCATTGGAAAGTTTTCAATCTTTTCAGCGGCCTATGAAAGTGGAGCCAAGGGCGTTGTGATCGCCGGCGTACTATCTAGTGCAATCGCCGCCTTCTTCTACATCCGAGTAATAGTTCTGATGTTTTTCACAGATCCGATTCAAGATGGCACAAGCGTTGAGATTCCATCGGTATTAACACGAGCAGCCATCATCTTCTCAATAGCTCTTACAATCGCACTTGGTGTCTACCCAGCTCCACTTCTTGATGTAATTACGAACCTCGCAACCTTTATCCGCTAATGTCCTCATTTGGCATTCCTAACGTCGCTCCAGCCCTTGAGGCGACATTGGTTGTGCAGATGGAGCAAGTTGAGGCGTTGCTCCTAAGCCACACTAGAAGTGACTACCCATTTGTCGATGAGACTGCCCATCACTTGGTCGCAGCCGGTGGCAAGCGTTTGCGCCCCTTATTAACCCTATTAACGGCTCAGTTTGGCGATCCGATGGGCCAAGGAGTTATCGCCGCGGCCGTTGCCTGCGAGATTACGCACCTTGCAACGCTTTATCACGATGATGTTATGGATGAGGCCCCGCTTCGCCGCGGAGTAGAAAGTGCCAACATGCGTTGGGGAAATACGATTGCAATTTTGACTGGTGATTTTCTTTTTGCAAAATCTTCAGATTTATTAGCCGATCTTGGACCGGAGGCAGTACGCCTACAGGCCCGCACTTTTGAACGACTCGTTATTGGGCAGATTATGGAAACGCAGGGACCAAATCCTGGCCAAGATCCACTAGAACATTACCTACAAGTTGTCGCCGATAAAACAGGTTCTCTTATTGCAGCAAGTGCATGTTATGGTGCCATGGTCTCTGGCGCCTCCCTTGAGATTATGAATACTGTTACCGTCTTTGGCGAAAAAATCGGTGTAGCTTTTCAGTTAGCCGATGATGTTATTGATATTGCAAGCGAATCAAATCAATCGGGCAAGACACCGGGTACTGATCTTCGAGAGGGTGTACCAACACTAGTAACTTTAAATGTAATGAAGTCGACGAATTCTGCAGATCGCGAATTACAGCAACTTTTGTCGGCACCTATTGAAGATGAAGCCACTGTGCAAGAAGTATTAGTAGCTCTTCGAAACCACAAGGCCTTGGGCGAATCTCGCGAGCAGTTACACCAAGTCGCAAAAGATGCCCGGCTTGCACTTGGACCGCTCCCTGTCTGTGATGCGACTGGAGCTTTAATGTCGTTATGCGATGCGGTTATTGATCGCTCTGCTTGATCTAAGCAAAACTAGAGCCAGTACGTTCAATATTCCGCCATGTGGACAGGTTGTCATGGTACCCACGCCTAGATACTAGGAATTATCGGATGGTAAGAATTACTATTCCAACCCTCCGTGAATTCGGGCAGACTAGGGTCAGCCCCTGAATCGCCTACAATGAAAGTTGAGGAAGCCCTATGAAAGCTGCCATTCTTCGCCAAGTCAATGTTCCAATGAAGATTGAGGAAGTTGAACTTCTTGACCCTCGTGAGGGCGAAGTTAAAGTTGCAATGACTGCAACTGGAATCTGCCATAGCTGCCTACATGTTATTGATGGAAGCTTGCCGGGAATTCAACTGCCAATGGTTTTAGGTGATGAAGGTGCTGGAGTAGTTACTGCCATTGGTCCAGGAGTGACTAATGTAAAAGTCGGTGATCACATCATCGTTTCGTGGTCTCCCACCTGTGGCCGTTGTAAGTATTGTGTTTCCGGGCGGCCAGTGTTGTGTATTAATCAACCTCCCTTTGGCTTTCTAGGAGATGGCACCACCCGTATGAAGATTGGCAAGGAAGATATTTTGCACTTTGGTCCAGCGACTTATGCGACAGAGAATGTAATTCCAGCTAGCTGTGCGATTCCTATCAATCCTAAGATGCCTTTAGATATGGCAGCACTTATTGGTTGCTCGGTGATGACAGGCGTTGGCGCCGTTACACAAACTGCGAACGTTCCAGCGGGTGCTTCTTTAGCAGTATTTGGATGCGGTGGAATTGGACTTAACTCAATTCAAGGTGGAGTTATCGCTGGGGCGTCAAAGATTATTGCCGTAGATATAAGCGATGAAAAATTGAAGACAGCAGCATCACTCGGCGCAACTCATCTTGTGAGGGCTGACAAGAATGCTATAGAGGAAATTATTAAGATCACTAATGGTGGCGTTGACTACGCGGTCGTAGCCGTTGGAAATAACAAGGCCCTAGGACAGGCATGGGAGTCGTTGGCCCCTGGTGGCACGTGCGTTTCCCTCGCCTTGTATCCACCTGATCAAAAAATGGATCTTGATCCAAATAAGTTCGCAGCCAAGGAGCTCAAGCTTATTGGATCTCGATATGGCTCAGCCCGTCCTTCTATTGATTTTGCAACGATGGTAGATCTCTATATGAGCGGAAAACTCAAGTTGGATGAATTGGTTTCTAAGCGTTATGGTTTTGACGAGATCAATGAGGCACATCGTGCTCTAGCAGCTGGAGAGAGTGCACGCACTATCGTTGTTTTCTAACTCCATCGTCGGCTAGCCGGCAGTGTCGCTA
>CANIBB010000011.1:0-14462 GCA_947465575.1 Actinomycetota bacterium
CAAAACGTGAGATGTCCTTTTTCGTGAAGAAGCCCCGTTGGTACATCCCGCGACCAAGAAAATAGATCGTAGAGCCACGGATAAGCGTGTTATCGACATCAAAAAAGGCCGCTCTTTTCGCCGTGAGTGCCATGTCACTACCTTAACGAACTTGGTCGGTTAGAGACGCTTTATGCTTGACCAATGAGTGCAACCGTCCATGTGATTCGTCACGGTGAAGTTGAAAACCCAGGCAAAATTCTCTACGGCCGCCAACCTGGCTGGAGTTTATCCAAGCGCGGTCTTGAGATGGCTCAGACCCTTGGCGATTGGTCCAAGTCATTAGATTTGGGAGCGTTGCATGTCTCTCCTTTGCAGCGCGCTCAAGAGACGGCCGCGCCGATAGCTGCCGCACATAAAATTTCAATTACAACTGATGAGCGTTTGATTGAAGCGGCTAATGTATTTGAGGGAAAGCCATTTGGTGTTGGGGACGGGGTATTGCGTCATCCAGCTGCATGGAAACATTTATGGAACCCTTGGCGACCATCGTGGGGTGAGCCTTATGAAGAGCAAATCGCGAGAATGCTTGCAGCGGTTTTTGCCGCACGCGATGCCGCTCAGGGCAAAGATGCAATCTGCGTTTCGCACCAACTTCCAATCTGGATTCTACGGAGTGCAATAGAAAGCCGACGATTACTACATGATCCTCGCAAGCGCGAATGTTCACTAGCATCGGTGACCAGTGTTCATTTCGATGATGATGGACTCATCTCTGGCCTTACATACTCCGAGCCCGCGCGCCATCTCTTGCCAAAGAAATAAAATGAAACGACTGAAACTGAGCACCGCAATATTAGTAACAGTATTTGCTTTGACCAGCTGCAGTGGTGGGGGATCTTCGAGTTCGCAAGAGAGTTTTGTCTCCGGTAATGGTGCTGTAACAATGATCAAAGCCTCTGATCGTGTTGAAGCTCCAGCATTGGCCGGCATGACCCTTTCTGGTAGTAACTATTCTTATGCATTTGGCAGAGTGACAGTTGTAAATGTTTGGGCTTCATGGTGTGCTCCATGTCGCGCAGAGATTCCGACGCTGATCGCGCTCTCCAAGAAATATAGCGAAGTTACTTTTATTGGAATTTTGACCCGTGATAATCCACCAACAGCTGAAGCTTTTCAGCGACGCCTTGCAATCCCTTATCCAACTCTCATCGATGATTCGATACTGCTTGGTTTTAAAGGCTCGCTAGCTGCAAATGCGATTCCGTCGACCGTTGTTATTGATAGAGAGGGAAGAGTTGCAGCGCGAATATCGGGGGAAGTTACCGTTGCGTCCCTCTCTCAGTTAATTGAAACCGTGAGCGGCGAATGAAGGACTTCTTTGTAGAACAGATTCTTAGTGGCTTCTTAATCACCGCATTTCCAGTGGCGCTCATTGCCGGGCTAATCTCTTTTCTATCACCATGCGTTCTGCCCTTAGTTCCTGGCTACCTCTCCTTTGCCGCAGGCTTTTCAGTTAATCGCGGCAAAGTCTTTTTAGGATCGCTCCTATTTGTAATGGGATTTTCAATCGTATTTATCTCATATGGAGCCGTCTTCGGCGGGTTAGGGAATCAATTATCAGCACATGAAGAGGTGATTTCCAGAGTCCTCGGTGTATTAACTATTTTCTTAGGATTTATATTTCTCGGTAAGTTTCCAATGGCGCCAACATTTAGACCACACATGAAGACAACAGGCGGCTTAATCGGCGCACCAGTTTTGGGCTTCCTATTTGGCATTGGTTGGACTCCATGCATTGGACCAGCCCTTGCCGCAGTCCAGACCCTTGCTTTTCAAGAGTCGAGTGCAGTGCGAGGAGCCGTGCTCTCTTTTGGTTACTCACTTGGCCTAGGTCTTCCGTTTATTGCATCGGGAGTTTTCTTTGACCGCTCAGAACAAATGCGAAAGTTCTTGGTTCGTCGCGGTGATTTGATATCTAAAATCGGCGGAGTATTCCTGATCGTAATTGGCCTCTTGCAAGTTACGGGTATGTGGGGCCAGATTATGAACTCGCTTCGCGCACTCATTTCCGATTTTATTCCGGTGGTGTAAATGAGCCAAGAGATCGAATTACCAGAGTTAACTGGTCTTGGTTTATTTCGATATGGATGGCGCCAACTAACAAGTATGCGCACTGCCCTAATCCTTTTGATGCTCTTAGGTATTGCAGCCGTTCCAGGCTCCTTGATTCCACAAAGGACTCAAAATCCAATGGCAGTGAGCGCAGCATTTAAGAGCTCGCCTGAAATTTCACGGTGGATGGATCGATTATCTCTATTTGATGTCTATGGATCACCGTGGTTTAGCGCGATCTACATTCTTCTCTTCATCTCACTTATTGGATGTGTTCTGCCACGAGCACTTGAACATTTTCATGCCGCTCGCGCGCTTCCTCCTGCGACACCTAAAAATCTAAATCGTATGGAGTTTTATTCAACTTGGGTAGCTAGTGGAAATGATTTAGAAGCTGCGAGAAAGTGGTTTAAAGCTAATCGATTTAGAATCCTCGAAAAGGATGGAACCATCTCGGCAGAGAAGGGATTTATGCGGGAAACCGGAAACCTATTCTTCCATCTAGCGCTGATTTTAATCCTGCTCGGAATCTCATTCTCCTCCCTCTTCGGAATGCGAGGGGAGGCGATTCTCAATGTTGGTGAAAGATTTATTAATACACCGACTAACTATGATTCTCTGGCATACGGTAAGTTATTTAAAGATGGAAGACTAGAAGGTTTCATCATCAACATAGACAAGTTTGATGCAACCTACAACGCGGTGACAAATTCCCCAGAGGATTACACGCTCAATATCTCTTTGCGACGAGGGGATTTAACGAGCGTTGAAAAGCATGTCATTAAAGTCAACTCTCCTCTTGCAATTGGAAGCACAAAGATCTATTTGCAGGCTAATGGTTATTCACCGATCGTGACTGTCAGAGATTCAGAGGGAAATGTCGCGATGCAGGGACCAATTCCATTCTTACCTCAAGATTCAAATCTGCGTTCTATTGGTGCGATTAAAGTTCCGGATGCGAATCCGCCGGTAGGTTTTGTCGGTTCATTCGTACCAACATATGCCCGCAGTGATGGCGACGGCGCGATTAGCATCTTCCCACAGGCCCTTGATCCCCGGCTATTACTATCGGCTTGGGGCGGCGACCTTGGTTTAGATTCAGGTATTCCACAGTCGGTCTATCGCATAGATACATCAGCGATGGAAAACCTTGGATTGAAATCATTAAAGCCTGGTGAGAGCTTTTCCTATGCAGGAGGTTCAATTACCTTTGAAGGCTACGTACAGTGGGTGAATCTGCAAATCGTCGATGATCCTGGCAAGAACTTTGCACTCCTCGGCGCTATTGTTGCCATCCTTGGTCTGCTTGCATCATTGTTTACTCGCCGTCGCAGAATTTGGATCCGCGTTGGCGAGGCAGTTGAAGTAGCAGGACTTGCAAAGAATGCAGCGCCTGGATTAGAGCAAGAGATGGCTAACTTTGTTACAGTTTTAAGAGGAGAGAAATAAATGTCACGCACATGGGCCTATTTCTCAAACTATCTTATCTACTCCTCAATGGCCGTTTATACCCTTTCCTTCTTTGCACATGCAGTAGAGACAGCATGGGCAGTAAGAATTACCGATGCGACAACTACCAAAACCTTGGATTATAAACGAACTGAAAAAGTCGCACGTATCGCAACGGCGATGATGATTCTGGGCTTCTTGCTTTTGCTCGCCGGCGTTATTGCGCGTGGAGTATCTGCAGGACGCGTGCCCTGGGGAAACATGTACGAGTTTTCAATTACTGGAGCCTTGGCGTTTTCCGGTGCCTACTTGGCAGCCCTTCGCAAATATGATTTGCGGTGGTTAGGTCTATTAGTTTCTATCGCAGTTCTACTCACACTTGGCACTGCAGTTGCAGTCCTATATCGCCCAAGTGCGCCACTTGTTCCAGCCCTTAAATCAACGTGGCTAGTAATTCATGTGTCGGCGGCGATAATTTCTGGCGGCGTATTCTTACTTGCCAATGCAATCGCAGCAGCGTATCTATATTTAGATTCGATGGAGTCAAAGGGTGAGCGCACTGCATGGGCTAAGCGTCTGCCATCCCTTGAGTATTTAGATCAACTTTCATATCGCCTAGTGGCATTTGTCTTTCCACTGTGGACCTTCGCTGTAATAGCTGGGGCGATATGGGCTGAGAGCGCATGGGGCCGTTATTGGGGCTGGGATCCAAAAGAGACATGGGCATTCATTACCTGGGTTGCATATGCAGCTTATTTACATGCACGCGTGACTATTGGTTGGCGTGGTCGCCGGGCGGCCTGGCTATGTTTATTTGCGGGTTCAACATTTCTATTTAACTACGTATACGTAAATGTTTGGGGTACTGGAAAACATACGTATTCGGGACTTTAAAGCTTTCCTAAGAAATCCGGATCATCATCTGGCGGCAAGATTCTTCGCTGTGGTCGCTTGTAACCCTTAGGTTTATTTCTTCCGGCAATTAAATATGAGATTGGCCCAATCGCAAGGGCTTGCGGCCCCAGAAGGATAATCAATAGTAGCCAGCCCCACTTTGGGAGATTCTTTATCTGGGACTCATCGGCACGAGCACAGTCAATGAGGGCATAAATAGTTGCACCAAAGACTAGAACTAGTGGAATGACGCGCGACATGGTTTTATTGTATCGCTAAGGAGACTGCAAAGATTGCTGAAAAGATGAGTTGGAGTTTTCCAGTTTTACCTAAGAGTGGGATCAATGCCGCTCCGATCGTGCCACCCATTACTTGGCGGGCTAGCGAAAATGTAAGCGGTGCTACAAGCAATGTTAAGAGCGCAGCGGGTTTAAAGGTGGCTATCGCTGCAGTATGTGCAATAACAAGTAAAGCGACAAAAGCACGTCGTGCAGTGGCATCCCCCATACGTACCGCAAGGGTCTTTTTTCCAACCAACGCATCTTGAGCTAAATCGCGTAGGTTATTGATTGCAAGAATTGCGCACGATAGCGCCCCCATTGGAATGGCGACAATGAAACTTATCGCAGTAATAGTCTCGGTTTGGACATAAAAGCTTCCAACGGTTGCAACTATTCCAAAGAAGATAAAAACCGAGATTTCACCGAAACCACTGTAGCCATATGGCTTACGGCCACCTGTATAGCTCCAGGCCGCACCGATAGAGATGACACCAACGGCAATTAAAATCGGCGTAGTTAATATCGCAAGCCAGAGACCGCAGATCGATGCGATACCGAAAGAGATAAACGCGGCCATCTTTACACTTCTCGCAGTTGCTAAACCACCGGCAACTAAACGAGTTGGACCTATCCGATGGGTATCAGTTCCCTTAACTCCATCGGAGTAATCATTTGCAAAGTTGACACCGATTTGAAGCCAGATGGCGACCTTAAGAGCAAGGGCTGCACGGAACCAGTTGAAATCACTGCCTGCCAATGAGGATGCAACCAGCACCGGTGCGATCGCAGCTGGGAGAGTGCGCGGGCGTGTTCCGAGAATCCATCTATTCATCTTCCACCATCTTTGCTAGAGCTAAGCGATCTACTTTGCCAATACCGAGCAATGGTAGTGAGTCGACAGTGTGAATGCCCTTTGGTTTTGCAATGCCCCCAAGGGCCGCTTCCAAATAATGTGAAATCTCGGTTTGATTGACATCGCCAACAATTGCTAAGTGAAGCGCCTGCCCCCATTGCGGATCATTTACTGCAAATGCTGAGCACTCTAGATCGGGATATCGAACTGAGAGAGTTGCCTCAACTCCTGTTAGTGAAAGATTTTCTCCTCCGCTGATAATTACATCATCGGCGCGACCCAGCACACGCAGAAATCCATCTGTAATCTTGCCAAGATCATTTGTAATAAACCAGCCATCTTTTGTGCCAAAGTGTTCAGCTGAGTTTAAGTATCTAGTTGCGAGTACGGAGCCGCGAATCTTAATTACTCCAGTGTCAGTGATTGCGAACTCAACTCCATCGAGTCCTTGGCCATCGTAGATGCAGCCGCCGCAGGTCTCCGTCATTCCATATGTTTCAATGACATGTATTCCTGAAGCCTCGGCCTGAGTACGAAGTGTGTGTGACAGAGCCGCACCGCCGACCAAAATAGCTTTAGCGCTTTGTAAATGACGTAGTAACCGCTCATCTGAATTGAGAGCTCGAAATAACTGAGTTGGAACAATCGAAGTAAAATCTACGTGAGGATATTCACCGTCGAAATTGCGCAGGTCAATTGGAAGTGTTCCAACTTGAAGCGAACGGACAATTACATTAACTGCTGCGATGTGAGTAACTGGAAGTAGCAGCGACCATTTAGCGCCAAATGATGCGCCGATAAAACTATTGGAGGCATCTGCCGATGCAGTTAATGCCTTTGTGGAAAATGTGACCTCTTTGACTAATCCCGTACTTCCGCTAGTGGCAACTACGATGGCAATATCGTTGGAAACCGACTTAGATCGGAGATCACCAAAGCCGAGGGCAGGGCCGTTTTGAGCCAGTGCGGCTGTGATTTGCCCCGCTAACTGCGGGATTTCGCAGTCTTGGCTGATTCGCAATACTTCTCGTTGTGACGTGATGTCCATAGCAGCCGTAGGCTATCGCTAGCAACGAATGAAATGAGGAAATGTGAGCAAGCCAATTAATCGCGAGTTTGGTAGCCGTGATATCCCTAGTTGGATTCAGGCTCCTGGCGGAGAGAAGTTCACTGATATTAAATATCAAATGGGTGATGGCATAGCCAAAATCACAATTAACCGCCCTGAACTCCACAATGCATTTCGTCCTCAAACAATTATTGAGTTAATCGAAGCCTTCTACTTGGCGCGCGATAATGAAGATATTGGTGTAATTATTTTGACCGGCGAGGGCACTAAGGCTTTTTGTTCAGGTGGAGATATAAGTGTTCGCGGAGATGATGGATATCTCGGCGAGGATAAGTTATCGAAAAAGGGAATTGGCAGATTAAATGTTTTGGATCTGCAGGTGCAGATTCGCCGTACACCTAAACCTGTTGTTGCCATGGTTGCCGGCTGGGCAGTTGGCGGAGGACATGTTTTACATGTTGTCTGCGATTTAACGGTGGCTGCAGATAATGCCAAGTTTGGCCAGACAGGACCAATGGTTGGCTCCTTCGACGGCGGTTACGGTGCTGGTTTATTAGCCGCTCACGTAGGCCAGAAGAAGGCCCGCGAGATATGGTTCATGACGCGCCAATACGATGCGCAAGAGGCACTAGCTATGGGATTAGTTAACACAGTTGTACCAGTTGCAGAGTTGGAGGCCGAAACTGTTTCATGGTGCCGAGAAATGCTTCGCAACTCACCTCTTGCGCTTCGTTTATTAAAATCTAGCTTGAACGCTGCCGATGATGGTTTAGCAGGAGTCCAACAGTTAGCTGGCGATGCAACCCTTCTGTTTTATATGAGCGAAGAGGGGCAAGAGGGACGCGATGCATATAAGGAAAAGCGAGCTCCCGATTTTCAGAAATTTCCTAAGCGCCCATAAGCAATGCTTGATTCAATTTTAGGTTCACTTAAAGTGGTTGCTCTAGCAACTAAAACGGATTTTCGCTCGGTAACTTCGCGTGAAGTCGCACTTTTTGAGGGCTCGAAGGGGTGGGGAGAGTTCTCGCCCTTTCTTGAATATAGTTATGAAGAATCAGTTCCATGGCTATTGAGTGCAGTCGAAGCTGCATTTGTTAAGACTCCAGAGCCACTAAGAAATAAAGTTGCGATTAATGCGACGATGCCAGCACTTGATGACCCTGATGAGATCGCCACAATTCTCAGCTCATTTACTGGTGCAAAAACAGTGAAGATTAAAGTTGGTTCCGATATTGAAGCTGATTTAACTCGTATTAATCATGTACGCCGGCTTCGTCCAGATGCCAGCATCCGAATAGATGTTAATGGATTATGGAGCGTCGATCAGGCCTGCGCATTTTTAGATCGAGTGGGCGATATTGAATATGTTGAACAGCCTTGTTCTACTATTGAAGAGCTGCGTGAGTTGAAGCTACGCACCGATGTAAGAATTGCTGGTGATGAAGTCATTAGAAAAGCCAAAGACCCTTTTAAAGTCGAACTCTCAGGTGCCGTAGATATTCTTATGTTGAAGGTTGCGCCATTGGGAGGAATTACTCGTGCGATGGAAATTGCTGCACATCATCAACTGCCCGTTGCGGTTTCTAGCGCTTTAGAGAGTGCAGTTGGAATCTCGCATGGATTAAAACTTGCAGCAGCGCTTCCGAGATTAGATTTAGCCTGCGGACTGGGTACTGGTGCCTTACTTGCGGTAGATGTCGCCGAACTTGTCATTATCGATGGAGCTATCGAAGTTGCGGATGTAATCCCTGACCCTTCTGCCTTAATGAAGCTTGCAGTCTCCAATGAGCGCCTAAACTGGTGGAAGAATAGGATTCGAATGACATGGAGCGCAGGTGCTCAATCAACTGCAGAAGCGAGTGGGTGGTGTGAATGAGTACGTCTACGTCGTTAGCGCGCGTCATTGTCCGCCAAATTATTGAAGCTGGAATAACAGATGTAGTAATTTCACCCGGCTCTCGTAACGCCCCTTTATCTCTGGCATTTAACGCGGCAGCTACCCGAGGGCTAATTAAAATTCACATACGGATCGATGAACGTACTGCTGCATTCTTTGCTTTAGGTTTAGTGAAATCAACCGGGAGGCCAGTGCCAGTTGTGTGTACAAGCGGTACGGCAGTTGCTAATTATCATCCAGCGGTTTTAGAGGCCAACCACACCAATGCAGCCCTGCTTGTTTTAACGGCCGATCGCCCAGCAATGCTCAGGCGCACGGGTGCAAATCAAACAACTGAACAGGCGCGCATCTTTGGTAAAGCGGTGCGCTATTTTGCCGATGTCGATGGACCGGTTTTTCCAATGGAACTACCGTTAGATAGTATGCGATTTGGTCCAGTGCATTTAAATCTGCAATTTAATGAGCCGTTGCTGCCGGATGATTCAGCTGACTGGCTAGATGAAATAACAATCTCACCGGTCGTATTCAAGCCCCGCAAAAAAACCTCCACACTAAAAATTCAGGCAACTCGAGGCGTACTGGTAATAGGTCATGATCGCGGGGGGTTGAGCGTTGATGAAGTTACAAAATTTGCAAATAAACTTAACTGGCCAATCATCGCCGAGGATCCCCTTTCCTTTCCTAATGCAGTTGCACACGCATCAATTCTTCTAACATCTCCACAAGTAAGGAGCGTCTTAGTCCCACAGGCGGCAATAGTCATTGGCCGAACAACGCTTTCACGTTCAGTTAATGCCCTCATTGGCCTGGCTCCCGTTACTTATGTAATTGATCCGCGAATAGCAACTGTTGATAGCGATCGCTATGGCGATAAACGTTTCACTGAAATTCCAAACTTAGATTGTGTTATGGCATCCGATGATTGGACTGCACAGTGGCAGAAATACTCACAACGCTGCGCAAAATTGATTAACGATATGGGTGGTTGGAATGAAGCAGCGATATCTAGAGAAATAGCGGCAAGAATCCCCGATGGATCTGCGATCTTTATTTCATCATCGCGTCCGATTCGAGATATAGAGGGCTTTGCAAAGCCTCGAAGCGGATTAACAACCTATGCCAACCGGGGATTAGCTGGAATAGATGGCAATATATCTACAGCATTAGGTATCGCCTCGGGCCATGAGCAGAGCTTTGCTGTCATAGGAGATTTGGCTTTCTTGCATGACATTACGGGATTGATTACACGTGAAGATATCAACTGCAGATTCATAGTAATAAATAATGATGGCGGCGGAATTTTTTCTACCCTCCCACAACGTGGTGTTGAGGGATTTGAAACTGTATTTGGAACGCCACATGGATTAGACCCTGCTGCAATCGCTCAATCCTTTGGCGTTGAAGCAACCACTATCTCAAGTATTGCCGAACTTCGGAAGTTTTTAGCTGCACCAGTTAAAGGAGTTTCAGTAGTGGTTGCGAAGGTGCCCTCACGTGAGGCAAATGCCGATAACTTGCAATCGATATATAAAGAAATAGCCTCTATTTAATTAAGTGCACTCCGCATTGGAACAAGTTTGGCTTCACTTTCAGCCAACTCTATTGACGGATCAGAGCCTGCAACAATTCCACAGCCAGCAAAAATTCGTATCGAAGGACCATTTATCTGCCCGCAACGCAATGCGATTCCAAGTTCGCCATCACCTGCCGCATCTATCCAACCAACTGGGCCGGCATAGCGCCCACGAGACATTCCCTCAATTTCAGCGATAAGTGCTGCAGCTTGTTCGCGTGGTGTGCCGCAGACGGCAGCGGATGGATGTAGTTGCTCAAGAATTGTAAATGCATCGACATGCGATAGTTTTTCGGCCAATGCTCCGGTTACATCAGTTGCTAAATGCATAACATTTGCTAAGTGCAATACATACGGAGACTCTGGAACATTTGTCGATGTACAAAAAGGCTCAAGGGCATCGGCAACAGAGCGCACGGCATACTCGTGTTCCTCTAGATCCTTCGATGATCGGGCCAGAGAGCCAGCAAGGGCTAAATCGCGTTCGTCATCCCCAGTTTTGCTAATCGTGCCAGCTAAGACTCTCGAGGTAACCATCTTGCGCGAAAGGCGCAGCAATAACTCTGGGGTGGCACCGACTAAGCCACCTACGGCAAAGCTCCACGTAGATGGATATTCGGCAGCTAATTTTTTTAATATTGGACGGGGATCAATATTGCTATGTGATCGCCCAGTAAAGTCACGGGCCAGCACCACTTTGTCGAGTGCGCCATTTTGGATTCGATTTACAGCAGTTGAGACGCGGGCTTTCCATTCGATGTCGGCATTACCCGGAGCATCCCAAGTAATTGAATTATGAATTATTTCAGTCGTAGCTAGGTCCAATTCTGGCTGTGGGGATGAACCAAACCATGTAATCCATGATTTCTCACCTTTCTTACCCACGATCACCTTTGGAATTATTAGTACTGATTCGTCGTTTGGCGAAAAGGAGAAAGATGCAAATAGAACCGGGCCTGTTCCATTTCCATGTACCGAGTTTGTGACGGCGAAACCTTCGAGTTGCGCAAGCCACCAGTTACGCGCATCTGCAAATCGATTCGGACCACTAACGGTCGTAGTTGCATGCGTGCCCCATCCCACAAGCCCTTCGCGACCACGGATCCATGAGACTGGATTTGAATCTGGCAAGAGATCTAACAAGGGCACATGCACACCGCAGTGCATGGTTGTTACAGGAGTTAACGAGGGCATCGAAACTTTTCTAGCGTCGCTTAGCGTTAACGAATCGCCAAAGTAGAGGCATTGACGTTCCGGCAATTATGATTTTAAGAATCTCACCAATAATAAACGGAGTTAAGCCTGCATTAATTGTCCAGGCCCAATCTTTTCCTGTGAAATGTGCGAGCCACAGTAGGCCGAAAGTAAATGTGGTTATAGTCCCAAAAATCATTGATGGAAATGAGGTAAGAAATCTTTGGTCCATTCGTCGATTTGCAAGAAGACCCAAGAGATATGTTGTGATCAACATTCCAACTAAATAGCCACCAGTTGCACCTGTAATTTTTTCAATTCCAAAACTTGCACCGGCAAATACTGGTGCTCCTAAAACTCCAGCCAGAAGATATATTGCGAAAGTCGCAAAACCAAGGCCGGCCCCATATGTGGTTCCGATGAGAAGTACGCCCAAGGTCTGTCCAGTTACAGGCACGGGTGAACCAGGAATTGGAATTGCTATCTGGGCAAGGGCGGCAAGAAAGAGAACGCCGCCTGCAATTAGTGTCGCATGTGTCATCGCAGAGCTGCGCGGCAGCACGATTGCTCGCAGTGAAGTAGCAGGAAATGACAAGAGGGGTCTCCTTGAGTGGTTGAGTTGTGGATGAGCCTACTTCAAGGGAGAATACGTGCATGTCCCGCGCCAATCTCGGTAAAGATCCCGATGAAGTGGCGGCGATGTTTGATGGAGTGGCAAAACGCTATGACATCGTCAACGATCTTCTCTCTTTAGGTCGAACTAAGGCCTGGCGCCGAGCAGCGACCAAGATCATCGCCCCGGTTCCAGGTATGAGAATCCTTGATTTGGCCGCTGGACCTGGCTCATCCTCAGAGCCCCTTCACAAAGCTGGGGCGAGCGTGCTTTCAACGGATTTCTCTGAGGGAATGCTGGCCCAGGGTCGAAAATCCCGCCCATACTTAAGTTTTTCCAAGGCCGATGCCCTCAATCTCCCTTTTGAGGACGAGAGCTTTGACCTGGCGACCATCTCTTTTGGCCTGCGAAATACTGTGGATTACCCCAGGGCGCTCGCTGAGGCGCATCGTGTGGTTAGGCACGGGGGGAGAATGGTTGTGGTCGAGTTTTCACACCCAACATGGCCGCCCTTTCGCCGCCTCTATATGAGCTATCTGATGCGCGCCCTTCCTGCAATCGCTCGAAAAACCGCCTCAAACCCCGATGCCTACGTATATTTAGCTGAATCCATCAGGGCCTGGCCCAATCAGGAGGGCTTGGCTGCGGCCATGAAGGCCGCTGGCTGGGGCTCGGTTACCTGGAAAAATCTGACTTTTGGGGTTGTTGCAGTTCACAGCGGCATTAAGGGCTAGCGGTCATTGGCAGGGTCCCAAGCGCCTTAAGATTTCACACGTGATACCCACAGCCAATCCATACGTACCGATTCTGGTGCTAGGGGCAATCGGCTTTGGCTTTGCGATGATCTCAGTCGTTGCCGGCGCACTAACTGGTCCGGCTCGATACAACCGTGCCAAGCTCGATGCTTATGAATGTGGAATCGAACCATCACCGCAGGCCGCTGAGGGTGGGCGTTTTCCAGTTAAATATTTCTTAACTGCGATGTTATTTATTATCTTTGACATTGAAATTGTCTTTCTATATCCATGGGCAGTGACTTTTGACCAACTTGGAATCTTTGGCCTAGTTGAAATGGCGATATTTATTGGAACAGTCTTTGTTGCCTATGCATATGTTTGGCGCCGTGGCGGATTGGAATGGGATTAATAGATGGGACTCGAAGAAAAGATACCTAGTGGTTTTCTATTAACTACAGTTGAAAAACTTGCCGGCTACATGCGTAAAAACTCATTGTGGCCAGCAACCTTTGGTCTGGCTTGTTGCGCAATTGAAATGATGGCCGTTGGTTCTGCTGCAAAATATGATATTTCACGTTTCGGTATGGAAGTTTTCCGTGCATCCCCTCGCCAAGCTGACTTAATGATTGTCGCCGGACGAGTTTCTAACAAGATGGCACCTGTTTTGCGCCAGATTTACGATCAAATGTCGGCACCAAAATGGGTATTAGCGATGGGTGCATGTGCCTCATCCGGTGGGATGTTTAATAACTACGCAATTGTTCAAGGTGTCGATCACGTAGTCCCAGTTGATATTTATCTTCCTGGCTGCCCACCACGTCCTGAGATGTTAATGGATGCAATCTTGAAACTGCACGAAAAGATTAATGTTGAAAAGCTTGGCTCTAACCGCGCACAGATAATTAAGGAAGTTGAACTCGCAGCCATGAACGCGAAGCCAACCCATCAGTTGAAGGGTTTACTCGCATAAATGACTGATTCAGGAATGTTTGGCGCTCACGGAACTGGTGATACATCTGGATATGGTGGCCTTGCTCGTACGGCTGCAAATTCAGGCTCTTCCGAGCGTCCATATGGCGGTTATTTCGATGATGTCGCCGATGATTTAGAGCGCGCTTACCCCGAGTTTTCTGCGGCAATCGAACGCGTAATTGTCGATCGTGGCGAACTGACTTTGCACGTCAAGCGCGAAAAGCTTGTAGAAGTTGCAATGGTTTTGCGCGATTCGCTCAAATTCGAAATGTGTATGGGCGTTTCGGGAGTTCATTACCCACAAAATATCGGCAAAGAACTTGTCGCCGTGTACCCACTTCTTTCATTAACAAATAATCGCCGTATTCGCCTTGAGGTAACAGTTGCAGATGCTGATGCCCATATTCCAACACTTGTTGAAGTATGGGCGGGAAACAACTGGCACGAGCGCGAAACTTTTGACATGTTTGGAATTATTTTTGATGGCCACCCAGGACTAACAAGAATTTTGATGCCAGATGACTGGCAAGGCCATCCACAACGTAAAGATTACGCACTCGGTGGAATTGCTGTTGAGTACAAAGGCGCATCTATTCCGCCGCCAAGTGATCGCAGGAGCTACAAATGACAACTTTTGACCCATACGCACCTTCGCGCGAAACTACAGAGGGTACCGTTTTCTCTGTAACTGGCGGAGATTGGGATTCACTCGTTCAGGAAATTGGTGCTACAAAAGAGGAGCGCGTAGTTGTAAATATGGGTCCACAACACCCATCAACTCACGGTGTACTCCGTTTAGTTCTTGAGCTCGAAGGCGAAACTGTCACAGAGGTCCG